>CAYYQD010000033.1:0-16037 GCA_964473735.1 uncultured bacterium | reverse complement strand
TCTACTTCGTGGTCGTGATGACGGAGAGGGGGACGGCCAGCGGTAAGTTCGTGGTCGTGAGATAACGCTACTGTTTAGCGGAACAGTACGACCTATTTCCCCGTCGAGAGGAACGTTCAAGTGTGTTCTATTATACCGGAGCAATATGATACACACCTGAAGCAGGGTTAAAATGTACCTTATGCTGTTGATGTTTATCTCTCAAAGCGCCCGGATAGACGTGGATGGTGAAAGGATAAGAATAAGGGTGGAGCTCCCCAACGATGGGGAGTACGACGAGGTGTACGAGACCGACACCTACGTCCTCTATCGGAGCAGAACGGGTAAGACCCGCCTCGTTATTCCCTATCCCGAAGGGGCTTCCGTGGGCGTGTATTCCGGAGACGGCCACCGCCTCGTCCTGTCCGGAAAGGTCCCTATCATGAGGGGAATAGCCCCGGGTAAGTACCGTATAACCATGACCTACGAAGACTACGTGTGGAGCGCCACCTTAGAGGTAAAGAGGGGCATGGACAACGTCCTGTACGTCAAGTACATGGAGAGGAAGGGGGAAAGGGTAGAGGAGCGCGAAGATCACGGGGATTACGTGGTGGTGCGGACCCCCTCAAGGAGGACCTACCTCAGGATAAAGGAGCCTCACGGATGCTCCTGTAAGGTCTTAAATGAGAGGGGCCAAGTCGTGCATAGGGCCACTACCCCAACGGGTAGATACCTGAAGGCCGGATTCTACGTAGTCAGGTTGAAGTGCGGTCGCAGGCGGTGGGAGGGTAAGTTAGAGGTGAAAGAGGGGATGGAGAACACCCTTTACGTGAAGGTCCTGAAGGAGGGGAAGGATAAGGAGCCGATGACACCGGAGGCCTTTGCCAGACTCCTCAAGGCTCTGGAGGACGCTTCCTTCTCCGACGAAAAGTACGCCATAGTTAAGGAGGCCGCATCCAAGAACTACTTTACGTCTAAGCAGGTACTGGAGGTCCTGAAGAGGTTTGACTTTGAGAGCGACAGGTTGAAGGTGGCCAAGCTGCTGTACCCCAGGGTCGTGGACCCGGAGAACTTCTTTGTGGTGTATGAGGCCTTCACCTTCTCCTCCTCCAAGGAGGAGCTAAGGGGGTGGGTTGAGAGGTACGACCGTACCCACGGCAAGGGCGACAGGTAAGACCACGGACCGGCCGAGTTCTGGTTCGGTAAAGTAGAGCAATAGTTGGCCCGTCCCTCACCCCGACGGTAAGGGGTCCGGTTGCAGGCCCATTCTGGTTCGCTATAATAGAACAATGCGGGAGGTACCCTACCCCGGACGGGTACTGTCTAATCCCATCCTCTTGGCCAGCATCCTGAAGACCTCCTCCCGGTTGTCCGGGGTAAGGAGAACGGGGCGGAAGGCCCTCCTTATCCTCCTTACCAGAGGATGGACGTCCTTTACGGGTACGGTGGCCAGAAGCCTTATGTTCCTGCGGAAGGCTATCTCCTCCACTACCCTCGCAAACCTCTCGCTGAACAGCTCCATCTTCCCTATCTCGTCTATGAGGACGACCTTAGGACACAGAGGAAGGCACGCCTCAAGGACGGGCATAACCACCTCCTCAAACCCCCGTACGCTCACCCCGTACCTGCCCACCCTGTAGGGTGAGTCCATACCCACGTGGGCCAACACGCCCTCCATCCCTTCGGTCGTTATAACCTTAAAGCCCACCCTCCTACCCCTCTCCCTAACCTCCTCCGTCCAGAAGCCCCTGAACCTCTCCGGATCTATGGAGTACAACCTCTTAATCAGGGTGGTCTTCCCTACGCCCGGCTTCCCCGTTATAAAGGCCTTCAACTTCCGTGGGTCTTTAGATCCCTGATGTACTCGTCGGCCATCATGGCCGCAACGGCTCCATCCGCAACGGCCGTAACCACCTGCCTCAGCACCTTGACCCTGCCGTCCCCCGCGACGAAGAGGCCCGGGGTTTTACTTCTGGTGTCCTCACCCACCAGGGCGAAGCCCCTCTCGTCAAGGTCCACGTAATCCTTTACCAGATCGTTCATGGGCCGGAGGCCGATATACACGAAGGCGGCGGCCACCTCAAGGAAGCTCTCCTCACCCGTTTTGGTGTCCTTGAGCCTCAGGCCCTTGAGCATCTTATCCCCCACGAACTCCACCACGACCTTGTTCAGGAGGAACTCAACGTTGGGCTTCGCCCTCATCTGCTCCACGTATATCTTCTGCGCCCTGAACTGCTCCCTGCGGTGAATGAGATAGACCTTCTTGACTATGTTGGTGAGGTAAAGCCCTTCTGTGAAGGCGGAGTCCCCTCCCCCTATCACGGCCACCTCCTTGCCCTTGAAGAAGGGACCGTCGCATACGGCACAGTAGGAGACTCCCTTACCCGTAAATTCCCTCTCTCCGGGTACGCCCAGCTTCCTCGGCTCGGCTCCCGTTGCCCATATCACGGCCTTCGCCCTGAACTCCCCCTCGGTGGTCTCAAGGACGAACCTCCCTTCACCCTCCTTCCTTATGCGGGTCACCTCGGCGAAGACGACCTTCGCCCCGAACTTCTTGGCGTGTTCCTCCATCCTCCGGGCGAGCTCCGGCCCCTTTATCCGCTCTATGCCCGGGTAGTTGTCGACGTCGTCCGTAACGGAGATCTGTCCCCCTACGGAGAGCTTCTCAAATACGACCGTTTTCAGCATAGAACGGCCGGCGTAAAGTGCGGCCGTCAGACCGGCGGGGCCTCCACCCACGATGGCGACGTCCCAGTCGCGCTCCACGGCACTCTCACCGGATATGTCCTCAAGGGTTATCTGAAACATAACCGGCAATTATATCGGGGTAAAGTCCGCCCCTACACGTAGAACTCCCGCTTGAGGGGACGGCTCATGAGCCTGCCCAGAGCGTCCGTAGGGGAGACCTTCCCCTCTATTATGTCGCACACCACCTCCGTGATGGGCATATCCACCCCAAGCCTTTTGGCCTCCTCCCTGACTATGAAGGCCGTACGAACCCCCTCCGCCACCATGCTCATGCCTTCCAGTATCTCATCAATCTTCCTGCCCTTCCCGAGCTGCTCTCCGACGTACCTGTTGCGGGAGTTAGGGGAGAAGCTTGTGGTTATCATGTCCCCCATACCGGCCAGACCGAAGAAGGTCTCCCGCTTGGCACCCAAGGAGACCCCGAAGCGCACCATCTCGTACAACCCCCGTGTGAGCAGGGCCCCTTTGGAGTTGACTCCGAAACCCAGACCGTCGCTCACACCGGCGGCTATGGCAACGATGTTCTTTAAGGCACCCCCGAGCTCAACGCCCAAGACGTCGTCCTGCCTGTATACCCTGAAGGTGCGTCCGGAGAATGCCCCCTGAACCTCGCGGGCGAAACCGTCGTCCCCGCTGGCCACGACCACGGAGGTGGGTACCCCCTTCACCACCTCAAGGGCGATGGAGGGGCCGCTTAGAACGGCGAAAGTGACCTCCGGCATAACCTCCGCCACGGCCTGCGATACGGTCTTGAGGCTCTCCCCAACGAAGCCCTTTACGGCGCTCACTAACCTCTCGGGCCTTACCTCCCCCTTCAGGCGGCCGAGGACCTCGGAGACTGCCGCGGACTTCACGACCAGAACGTGGAAGCGGGCACCCCGCAGGTCGCTTAAGGAGTCGGTGTAGGCTATATCCGGGTGGAGGAGGACCCCCGGGAGGCGGGTGTCGTCCCTGCGGCTCTCCCGAAGCCTCCGGACCCTCTCCGCACTTCTGTCCCACACTACGACGGGGTAGCCGTTCGTGGCTAAGAGGTGGGCTAAAGCCAGACCCCACGCTCCCCCTCCCACCACGCCTACCGGCCGCTCCTGAAGTCCTGCCATACCCTTATGTACCAGTACTCTCCCTTCTTAACGAAGGAGAAGACGGCCCTGCCTACGGCCTCCCCTCCACCCTCGTAGGGGGGCTCTATACGGAGGTAGTAGTCCCAGACCCAGGTAGCCCTGTTGCTGTCTTCGGATATGGGGGAGCCGTTGGTAAGGTTGAGGATTATCTCGTCGGCGTAGCTGAAGATCTGCTGGGCGGAGAGTATCTCCTCGTTGTACCCCCATGAGAGGCTATCTATTCCCCACCTGTCCCGCAGTATGTCCCTGATGTCGCTCTGGGAGGGGTCAAAGTAAAAGACGAAGCTGTCGGGGTCAAGGCAGTTTCTGTAGCCTTCAAGGTCCCTGGAAGTGTATGCTATCTCAAGGTTCTTTACTACGTACTCCGGTTTAACCGGGGGGTAGTACTTCCCCTTCTCGTCGTAGGTCTTCGGTAGAAAGACGTTCCTGCACCCTAAGAGGAGCAGGGGTAGGATCAGTCCGGTATAACGGATACGTACTTCCTCCCTTTCCGCTCGTGGAACTTCACCACACCGTCCACCGTCGCGTAGATGGTGAAGTCGGAGCCCATGGCTACGCCCCAGCCGGGGTGGATGCGGGTTCCCCTCTGGCGCACTATTATCTGCCCCTTCTGTACGAACTGCCCTCCGTACCTCTTAACCCCTAAGTACTTGGGATTGCTGTCCCTTCCGTTCTTCGTGCTTCCACCTGCCTTTTTGCTGGCCATAGGTGGTTATTTTAAAGGTGGTAAGTGCGCTCTACAGCCAGCCGTACCCCGGCGGTGCGACCTTCAGGATGCGCATAACGTTGAAGTACTTGAACTTGCCCTCCCCGGTGTCCCCTATGACGTAGCTCTTGAGGATGGTTATAGGCCTGATGTTCCACTCGGAGAGTCCGTACCTGTGGGAGTAGTACTTTATATTCACCCATCCGTACTCCCGGGCCACCCGGAGGATATCCACGGACTTGGCCGGGAAGTTGGACAGGGTCAGGTTCTCCAGTCCCTCCACGTCCGCGAATATCTCGGGCTTTCGTTCCTTCAAGGCTCTGAACACCTTACGGGTTATCCGGGCGTCGGCCAGGGCCCTGTGGTTGTTCCTTACCTCTATTCCCAGATGTCTGGCCAGTCTCTCCAGAGAGTTGGGGGCGTCGTCGTACATAACCTTGGCGATCTGCTTCACATCCACCACCGGGTTCAGGAGGGGAGGTTCGCCGAGTCTGTAGAGCTCAAAGTTGAGGAAGGGTATGTCAAGGCTCAGGAGGTTAAACCCCACTATGACTGCGTTCCTCAAGAGGGACAGGATGTCGTCCTTTACCTCGGCGAAGGTGGGCGCCCCCTTCACGTCGTCGTACCCGATACCGTGGACGCGGAACGCCCTCCTCTTTATAGGAGCCTGTGGGTTTAGAAGGAACACCCGCTCCTTCGGTCTGCCCCTCTCCCCCTTCACCACCAGTCCCACCTCAATTATCCTGTCCCTGCGGAAGTCCGTTCCGGTCGTCTCAATGTCCAAGAATACCCACTTCAAACCGTTTATTTTACGGTGCTACTTGAACCAGAGCCCCAGGCCAACGGAGAGGACGGAGTTTATACGCCTCCCCTCCTTGTCCTTCGCGGATAGGGCCCGTCCTATCTCCTCAAGTCGGGCACGCCCTAAGGCCAGCATCAGGGTCCAGGGGGTACGTCTGTACCTGTACCATACGGAAGCCCTGAGGGCTAAGGGATAGGCGCCGTTCTCGCGGAGTACCGTGGGGCCGAAGGTCGCCCTGAAGTTCCCATTTCTGTATATGCCCTCAAGCCTTACGGCCTCGTTTCCACCGGAGAACAGCACTACGCTAACTATGGGGGCACCTACCCCGAACCCCCATCCGGCGTTCTTCACGAGGTAGAAGGAGGTCTTCCATAGGTCGGTGTGGACGGCGGCGGTCATCTCGTACCGGTCCGATGTTGGCAGGGAGTTCTTTCCTACGATCAGGTCGTCGGGGTTGCCGCGGAGGAAGTAGAGGCCGACCTGCCACTCTAAGATGTGGTCCTTCCACGAACCTGAGGGTCGGGACTCGGCCACGCTGATGGATATGGACCGGGATACGGTCGCCGTTGAAGTTGAAGATGAGGAGGTGTCAGACCCCGAAGTCCTCTCGCTGGACGTCTCCTCTTCCCCCGTCGTATCGGTGGAGTCGGGGTTAAGGAGCTTCTCCACCGTCTCCTTGTTGTAGTTGTCGTCAAAGAGGGAGGGCTTGAGCTTGTAGGCCTTTTTGTACTCCCTGTTAGCTATCTCGTAGGCCCTGTACTTGTAGGCCAGAAAGCCGTAGAAGAAGTGTCCCTCGGCGTAGTCCGGATCCAGCTCAACGGCCCTCTGGGCGTGGTCAATGGCCGCCTCGTAATCGTTGAATATGAGGGCCTTCATCAGACCCCTACCCAGCTCCTCGTAGGCCTCATAAACGTCCGTACCGGCGTAGTGTCCCTTGGTTATGTGTCTTAGCTCAATGTTCCTCAAGACCTTCTTCACCACGGGCACGGGGATGGCGTAGGCCAGACCCTCCCTACCTTCCCCCTCCTTTGCGAACACAACACCTACGACGTCCCCCTTACCGTCAATCAGCGGCCCACCGGAGTTTCCGGGATTCACGCTCATGTTTATGAGTATGGGGTTCTCGTCCTTATCTGAGGCTATGAAGCCGAAGACCACCTTCAGCTTGTTGTCGTGGTAGGAGGTGCCGGGAAAACCCAGAGCGGCGACCGGCTCTCCCTGACGGAGGTACTTACGCTTAGAGAACCTCATGTACTTGAAGTTCTCGCCGACCACCTTAAGTACAGCGATGTCGTTGTCGGGGTCGTCGTAGAGGAGCTCCGCGAAGTAAAGGCTCTCCATAAACTCCTTGAAGTTCCCCGTACGGGCGTCGCTCATAACCACAGCCAGTACCTTGGCCTTCCTGACCACGTGACTGTTGGTGATTATAGTGCCTGTAGAGTCAATGAAGAAACCGCTCCCTAAGGCAACGTTCCAGTCCGCCACCACGTCCCCCATGGCCCTGAGTTTGGGGAGGCCGAAGGCGAGAATGCGCACGACCGCTTTTTTCTTATCTTCCGTAAGTACGGCGTCCCAGTTGGGTAAGGTTATCTGACTTAAGAGCAGAAGCATCGTTTTATTTTAAAGGCGATTACCCTCCGGATACTGCTCGGCGCTCTGTCATCTACCCCCCATAGGGTTAGGCGACTCCACCTTCGGGCCTCAAAAAGAGGTTTAACCACACCTCGGGACTCAGATTTTCAGGTCTTAGGTGGGCCAGATCCGGAGGTACGTCCCGCATGGTGTTCTTCAGCTTCTTCCTCCTCCTGCCGAAGGGTACCTTGAGGAACTTCAGGAAGCGCATCGCGTCAACGTACGACAGGTCCTCAACCGGTACCATCCTCACTAAGGAGGAGTGGACCTTCGGTACGGGGGAGAAGGCCGTACGGGGTACGTGGAAGAGTATCTCGGTGCGGAAGAGGGTTCGGGCCAGTACGGAGAAGGGGCCGTAGGTCTTGCTCCCTTCCCTGGCTACCAGCCTCTCCGCCACCTCCTTTTGAAGGATGAGATGCACGTCGCTGTACAGGGAACGCTCCCCGAAGAGTTTGAGGAGGAGGTCGTGGGTTATGTGGTAGGGTACGGATGAGAAGAACCTCACCTTACCGTCTATCTCACGCTCTTTAAGGAGGCCCCCCACGTCCGTTTTCAGGTAATCTCCGCACACGGCATCCACACCCTTGCGCCTCAGGTTCATGCACAGGAAGGTGTCTATCTCAACGGCTATCACCCTCGCCCCCGCCTCCATGAGGGGAAAGGTTATCACCCCTAAACCGGGGCCCACCTCAAGGAACACCTCCCCCTCTCTCGGATCTAACGCCTCCACTACCCTGCGGATAACCCTCCCGTCTTTGAGGAAGACCTGACTTAGTCTCACCTGAATATAGGGGACTTGAACGTGATTATACCCCCCGGTCCGTAGGCCAGGACCAGATACTTCCCGTAGGCCCCGGCGTCGTAGAGGTACTGGCCGTTGGTGTAGTAAGCCGACAGTATCGGGGACGATGGCCTCGCTATGGAATAGACCTTTACCCCTCTGCTTCCGAACATGGCTATGAGGTGCTTCTTGTACCGTCGGAGTGAAAAGACGGGGTGCTGGGTCTTCACCTCCCCCAGAAGCTGTAGGTTGCCGGAGCGGTCTATACCCACCACCTTTATCCCCCCTTTGGCGCATGCCAAGTATATGTAGTTGCCGTAAGGCTCCGCGTCTATCACGGGGGAGGTGTCGGGGGGGACGTACTGGGCCACCCTGCGGAGCTTCCCCCCCTCCACTTTAAAGATTACCAGCCCGTTCTTTCCGGTTGATACGTAGATGTACGGGAGGGCCACCTTCATGGAGGTGCCGGTGAAGTTGGAAAAGGGTACGTTGCCCGCCTCTTTGGGGTCCTTCGGATCCGAGATGTCGTAGATCTCCAGACCCAAAGACGTCAGGACGAAGAGGTACCTCCCCACCGCCGCCATGTTTATTATGGTGCCGCCCGTAGGGAAGCTGCTTTTGAGCTCGCCGGTGCCGAAATCCACCACGTCTATCTCGGGGGTAGTGCGTGTGTTAAAGGCCACGTACATGATCCGCTTGGAATAAACTATGTCCGTAGGTCTCTCTCCGGTTATGTACTCCGGGAGTTTCACACCCCTGACCGAGTCCGTCAGGGTCACTAAGTTCAGGACCTTGACCCCGTCCTCCTTGCCAAGGAACAGAAAACCGCCTACGACGTGTATCCTTCTGACATCCCCAAAGGTCCAGGTTTTAAACCTGTGGAGACGGTATATCTCCTCCTGCCCGCCTCCGACCTGAACGACTAAGAGCGTTATCATCCTTTCATGTACTCAACGATATCAACTACACGGTTGGAGTATCCCCACTCGTTGTCGTACCATCCGAAGAGCTTGAACATGTTGGTGCCCTTTACGTTACGGGTGAGGGGGGCGTCTATGACGACGGTGCGACTCTCCCCCTTGAAATCCACGGAGACGAGCTCTTCGTAGGTGATGCCGAGCAGTCCCTTAAGCTCTCCGCTGGCGGCCTCCTCGTACGCCGCGTGGATCTCTTCAACCGTAGCATCTTTCTCTAACTCAACCGTGAAATCCACTATGGAGGGTACGGGAACGGGTACCCTTAAGGCTACGGCGTCTAACTTACCCTTAAGGTCCGGATAGATCTCGTATATGGTCTTGGCGGCCCCCGTCGTGGTCGGGACGATGCTTAAAGCCGCGGCCCGGGCCCTGCGGAGGTTCTTGTGGGGGGCGTCCAGAAGTCGCTGGTCGTTGGTGTAGCCGTGGACGGTGCTCATCAGTCCGTACTTCAGGCCGAACCTCTCCCTCAGGACCTTTATCATGAGGGCGAAGGCGTTGGTGGTACAGGAGGCGGCGGATATTACCCTGTGCTTTTCCCTGTCTATGGAGGTGTGGTTGGCACCGAAGACTACGGTCACGTCCGCTCTATCTTTGGCCGGGGCAGTTATTATCACCCACTTGGCACCGGCCTCTACGTGCCTGTAAGCCTTGTCGTAGTGGCGGAACCTACCCGTGGCCTCCACGACGAGTTCTACCCCCCATTCACCCCAACGGAACTCGGAGGGGTCCGGTACGGAGAGGACCTTTATCTCCTTACCATCCACGAATATGCTGTCTCCCCTGACCTCAACGGAGCGGTCGTACCTGCCGTAAGTGGAATCGTACTTCAGGAGGTGAGCGAGGGTTTCGGCGTCCGCGAGGTCGTTCACGTAGGCCACGTCAAGGCCCCTCTCGTGGGCTATCTTAAAGACCTGCCTACCTATCCTGCCGAATCCGTTTATGGCTATTCTCATCTTACAGCTCCTCCTCTATGTCTAAAGCTTCCTCTTCAAGGCGCTCCTTTAACTCCTCAAACCTCCCAACGGAGTCCACGAGCCTGTCCAGAATCCTGTCCGACTCCTCCTTGAGCCTTTCCCTTACCTCGTCTCCGGTGTAAGGGGTAAGGAGCAGTGTGGCGAGTGCCCCCACCACCACACCTACCACAAAGGAAACTATAACCTTCTCATTCCGCATAAGGGGGTATTATACCGTTGAAAGGGCGCCACTCCGGTTATCTTCAGTATCAGTGGAGGTAACGGCCGAGCAGGTCTATCAGGAGGCCGGCTATCATGGCGTTGGCGAACTTGGTCTGGAGCTGGGCGGTGTATAGGTCCAGCATGCCCGCCTGAAGGTAATTGGGGCGAAAGGCCCACCTTATCAGACGTATGGCCTCGGGAAGGGTCAATAGGGAGAGGAGAGCCCACGGTGTTAGAATACGAAGGAATACCAGGAGCAGAAGGAGAACGTAGGCCCCGGAGACGAGGAGGGCGTAGTAGTACCTTGAGAGCTCAGGACCTATGAGGGCCGCGAAGGTGCGGTACCCACTCCTGACGTCGTCTGCTATGTCCCTCATGTTGTTCCCCTGAAGTATGGCCACTATCAGGAGGGAGACGGGGGCGAAGCCCAAGAAGGGCTTCCAGCTAAGCTGGCCGGTCTGAACGAAGTAGGCCCCCACGGATATGAGGGACCACGCTAAGAAGACGGCCACGTCCCCCAGGGCCAAGTACTTCCAACCTACGGGCACGAAGGCGTAGAAGAATCCTAAGACGAATCCGGCCCCTATCAGGTACAGGAGGCGCACGTCGTACCCCATGAGGTACCAGAGGGCGAGGCCGGTTAAGAGGGCTAAGGCGTAGAGCACTAAGGAGAGCAGAAGCACCTCACGGGGCTTCAGGAGGCCGTCCACCAACACCCGGCTGGAGCCTAAGGTATCCCACCTGTCGGCCCCCTTGAGGTAGTCAAAGAGGTCGGAGCTGGCGTTGACGGCCAGATGAACGAGGGCGGCCCCTATCAGGGTCAGGAAGAACTTTACGGGATCAAAGCGCCCCGCCAGTAGGGTGCCCACTATCACGGCCGAGATCGTAGCGTAGATGACCCACGGACGGGTTGCCCTGACGTAAAGGGACAGCTTGGAGGGTCGTGGATACACCTCCTTCAGTAGGGACAGGGCTCCGTTGCTTAGGTCTATCTCAAAGCGCGGCAGGATACCCTCGCTCATGTCCGTAACGAACACCCGGGTGGGACGGATACGCACGACCGTGGTGTTAGGGTTGGCCTTCAGGAAGGGTACTATGGGGAAGTTCCGGGCGGTTATCAGGGACCTCTCTTCGGGGTGAGCGTGAGTGGGACCTAAGACCTCCGCCCTCCCTTCTCCCTGAAGGAAACTCTCCGGACTTCCGTTCTCTATTACGAAGAAGACCTCCGGGTTCTCCCTGATGTTCCTCAGGGTGTGTCCCGAGTCCTCAAGGATGACGTAAATGTAGCCGTCCCGGTCCGCGTAGAAGACCTTGGCGGACCATACCTTACCTTGAGAATCCCTCGTGGTGAGGGTTACGGTGTTGTTCTTGGCGAGGATCCTGACAAACCTCCGAAGCTTCTCCCGCAGGTCCATCATTGCCGGCAATTCTACCTGCGAAGTATCAGTGCTTTACCAGGGGAACGATAACCGAACTTTGAGAAACGGCGGCGAAGAAACCCTCGGCGTTCTCAAGGTTCCCCTCGTCCAATACCCCCCACCTGTACCTATCCTCGTTCAGTGCCCAGACCTTTACGGCGTAATTGCCACTTCCCCAAGCGAAGGCGGGAGACTCGTAAAAGGCGAACGGCGGGAAGGCCCGCAGGCTGTCCGGAACTCCGGGGACCAGGCTGGAGTCCGGAAGGGATAGGAAGAGGTACCTCGGAGGGCGGTACAGGGTTAGGCTGTCCCTCTTATCGTAGTTGTAGATGAAGGCGTAGTAGAAAACTGCTCCCTTCACCGACGTCCAGACGGCCATGGCAGTGGAATCCTCCGGCAGGAAGACCGTATCCCCCGGCAGTATTACGGAGAAGGAGGAGTCGGAGGGGTTAAAGCGCACCAGAAGGAAGGAGAAGGTGTCCGGGGTAGTCGTAGTCCCCCGGGCCGTGTCCCTTCCCCGGGTCACCGTGAGGGTGTAGGTGGTCAGGGGTCTGGGGGTAAAGTGAGATACGTAAAGCCAGACGCTGTCCTCCTTGACCGTCGTATCTCCGAAGTTCAGGACCCTTACGGCCGTGAATACGGGCGAGAAGGTGTAGGTGGTGTCCCCATCGGAGATCAACACTCTGGCGTCGTTCAACCCCTTACCGCGAGGCTCCTCGGGGCTACGGGGCCTATCCACAAAGACGTACTGCACGCTGTCCCCAACGACCAGGTGGGCGCTGACGTAGAGAGGGGGGACGGGAGGGGGCGGGGCCGTCTCCTCGCACCCCGCCCCAAAGAGTGCAACCAGAACCAGTAGTCTCTTCACCTCTTCACTACCTTGAACACCCTCCCGTCTACCTTCACGAAGTAGATACCGGACGGATAGGACTTGAGGACCACCCTATCCACCCTACCGGAGAAGAGCCTGCGACCACTACGGTCGTATACGGCCACGTCCCGGACACTACCTAAGGTTATAACCCCGTCCTCGGTGATAAACAGACCGCCCCTTCCGGCCACGGACTCGCTCACGTCGGTGTTCTGCAGGCTGCGTCCGATAACGTAGAAGGCGAAGTCCGTGTTGCGGTTGTCCCTGTAAGGTCCCCACGTTAGGCCGTTGGTGGATTCGTAGGTCTGGAGGGAGAAAGGAGCGCTCGTATCCACCACCACGGAGGGGCCGAGGCTGTCCGTCTGGAGAAAGGCTAAGAGGACGGGGCCGTTTACCGTCACACCCACGGGTATGGGGATCACGAAGGCGGTGTCGGGGTTTATGGTGACCGTCCATGCCCCGAGGGTGTCGGCCACTTTACCGGGGGAGGAGCCCTCGGTGGCTAAAAAGACGGGGGCGTTTATGGGACCGCATCCGGGGCTGGTTGAAGGGCATCCGGCCATCAAGAGTACAACCGTGTCTATCCTGTAGGGGTAATAGCCGAAGTCAAACCTCGTCATCCATCCTCCTCCGGCGCTGAGCCACCTCGTGCTTAGGGGCGTGGCCATAACGGTGGGCAGGTCCACCCACGCCACGGTATCCTCCGCGGCCCAGTCTATCATCTGGATCTCCAGCTTGGACGTGTCGTCGGCGCGGTACGTATCGTCGGGGTTCCTTGCGAGCAGGAAGGCCGTGTAGTAGTCCTCGGGGAAGGTGGAGAAGTCTATGTTGGTAAAGGCTATAGAGGCGTAGGATGAGGGGGGTATCTCCGGGATCACGACCGTATCGCTGTACTGGATCAGACCGGAGTACTTACGCCTTATGGTCAGTATAGCCTCCGTGTTGTAGAGGGTATCCGTACCCATGTTTATCACCCGGGCGATGGGATAGAAGTTCGTCTCCCTGTCTCTCGCTATTACTATCCCGGAGTTCTCAAGGCCGGAGGCTCTGTTGGGGAATATGGCCCCCGCGGCGGCATCTATGGCGGTAAAGTCGGAGGAGTCGGGACGATAGATCCTTACGGCGAAGCTGTCCCGCGGCTCCCTTGATGCGGGGGTTCCGTCCTCGTATATGCTCATCCCGGGATTCCCTAAGATGGACTCCAGGCCCACGGATATGGCCGTCTGACCTATACCGTAGTCGTACCCGCCCGTCTGGGGACCGTAGTTTATGGTGATGTTCCCGTCGGCCGTCAGGATGATCTGGAAGGTATGGGAGCCGTAGCATCCCGAGGCGTTGTTCCACCACGTGGAAACGTTCTCAAAGGTAACGATCAGGGAGTCCGTGTTGTTGGTCCAGTAGTATATGTCCCCTCCCGGGCATTCGGGGTTGAGGTCGGCACCTAACCCCACCACCAGATCGTTGGGCTGCGCGGGGTTCGGAACGTTGTTGCTGTGGGGTACCCAGAAGTTCCCGCTGCGGAAACCTATGGCTCCGTTGGAATGTACGTAGAACTGGGTTACGTTGTACCAGTAGAACGGGAAGGTGAAGCCGATGTCAAAGGGCCCGACTATATCGTCGTCGGACATCGTGAGGTGGACGGTGGAGGGGTCCGAGGACTTATCCACCCACGCGTAGGTGGGTGCCAGCGAGGAGGTGTCGTCGGAGGTAACGGCCCTGTAGCCGTACGGGTCCGTTATTATGTCCAGAGGCCTTATCTCGTAGGCCGTCTGCCCCCTAACACTGAAATACGGAAGTGCTGCTATAAAGAACATACTCCCCGCTATTCTAACGGAGATGTGGGATCCAATGCGTTGGATTTGCCCTTAAGTTAGACTCTCCTCCGGTGGAGGGACATCGTCCCTACTGATCTTCCCGGCGCACACCCCTATGTGCCTGTCGGTCCTGATCACGTGTTTGAGGAGCCATTCGCTCAACTCCTTATGCACCATCGTGGCCCACTCGTACAACCTATCCTCCGTCCAATCGGCAACCTTCTTGAACTCTTCGTAGAGATCTGTGAAGCGTTTTATGTACCACTCGTGCTGCCGCCGATTAAGCTCGGCTATGTAACATCTGTGCTCCTCCGCGCACTCTTCCTCCCGGGAGAAGTGCCACTCAGCGTACCTCAGAAGGAACAGAAGGAGCTCGTGGAGCTCGTCCTGCGTCAGGGTGCGCTTCTCTATGTGCTCCTCAAGGAGGTTGAAGTTCCTTATCAGGACCTTATGCTGGAGGTCTATGGAGGGGACTCCGGTCGCTATCTTCTCGCTCCACGCTATCATGCTCACCTCCCCGGTTTCAGGCTATTGACGAACTTTCTGGCCCTCTCGTATATCTCCTTGGTCTTGAGTCGCACCATACCTAAGGGCATGTCGTCGGGCATGGCGGTTATAAGGAACATCGCTGGAGAGCTATTTACGGGAAGTACGTGGAAGATGGTACCACGCTCCGGAACCTTGAAAGATATTTCGGATATGTCGGCGTCCATCTCGTCCTTTATGGCCCTCCTGAGGCCCACTATCGCGAACATAAGGACGGCAGCGAAGTACTCCAGCTCCTCCCTCGTACGTCCTTCTCCCGCGATTATCAGGCCGTCCCTATCCACCAATATCCACCATTCTCTACTCACGCTCATCATAGGCCTCAATTTTACCCCCGGAGAGGAGAGAGTACGGTGTATCTCCCACCCCCCACTATGGCGAGGTACAGGAAAACCACCGCGTAGAGTGCCGCCTTTTCCCATGCGAAGAAGGGATCCCCCTTCACCATAACGTGAAATATCAGGAAGGCTACAAGCATGTTCGTGGCCGAAATAAGGGCCGACACCCTGACCATTATCCCCATCAGTATCAGAGCGGGGAACAGGGTCTCTGCGAGGATGGAGGCGTAAGCTAAGGGAACGGAGAGTGAGCCCACCTTTAAAGACATCTCTATCAAGTTGACGAAGGATCCCGGGTCTGCGAGTTTGCCAACGCCGTGCACCATCATCATAGCGGACGCGGAGACCCGCAGGAACAGAAGGGCAAAATCCTCCCAGTTAAACCTCATGGCGTGATTTTAAAGGGGAAATCCGCACTACAATAGTAGCATGCTCCTGATAACGGGTTTTATATACATGAAGCACGAGGCATGGACCTCCTTCTCCAAGTTCTCGTACAGGTACAGGGATAAGAGTGCCGTCGCTGACATCGGCGGCTATATGCGGGCCTTCCGTTGGGGGAAGTACGGACTGGTCTTCGCCGGGGATTTTATCGTGTGGTTCGGGTACGACGTCGGCCCCATACAGCTGGACCCTATATACGCGGACTACTACACGTGGTTCGGAGGGTTCAGGGAGCTTGAAAGAGGGGTACTCTACCTCCTTCTGGAGCACACGTGCTACCACTACATAGACCGTTTTGATACCCTTCCCCTGTACTGGAACGCCCTTCGCCTGACGTACAGGGAGCGAGACCTTGAGGTCTCCATAGGGCAGTACATCTACGACGAGAGGTACAAGTTCCTGTCAATGGGGACGGACTGGAGTACGGACCTGAAGTTCTTCAGAAGGTTCGTAAAACCCCTCGGGGGTGGCATAGGTGCCTTTCTTGACACGCGCACCTTCGTGGCGCTGAGCCGGAACTACAGGAAGGTGTACGGCACCCTTGACCTCTCCGTTGGCCTTGAGTTCCGGAACCAGAACGGGGATCTAACACTATCCGTAGGGTACCGACCCTACGACAACACCGGAATAGTGAGGGACGCTCAGGCCGTCCCCTACGTCAGACTCTCGGCACGGGGGTTTTAGA
>CAYYQD010000032.1:0-16625 GCA_964473735.1 uncultured bacterium | reverse complement strand
CTCCTTGGGTATGCTGTCCTCCGGTAGCATAAACTCCTTCCTCCTCAAAGGCAAACTCGCCCACCAGCTGGCGTAGAGAACTTTAACACCGCTTAGAAGTAGTAGCATAGAGCGATATTATAACAGGGAAAAATTTACATTTCTCCGCTTTATAGTATCATGCAGTTTTTCATGCTAATATCGTTGTTGGATAATATGCGCGTAAAATGATAACCAGATACTACTTTCCCGGTTCTTGTACCCAGAATGATACCCATCTTAGTCATTGATAGAAAATTTTCATCCTTCAGTACGTACGGGATGACCTTCACAGATTACCTTTAATCATGGATGACCCCAAACACCGGAGGCGGTTCCACTTTCCCTGTATTTATGTCCGAGAAATTTAAGGACCCTAATATTTTGGGACGACCTCCCTACTTTACGGCTTGGACGACAGGATAAAAAAATTGCGGGGGCGGGATTTGAACCCGCGACCTCCGGGTTATGAGCCCGGCGAGCTTCCTGGCTGCTCCACCCCGCGATTTGAGGAAACTATTATAAGGGGGAAACGGATCCGGTGTCAAGCCCTAAAGAGGGAGTAGGATGCCATGAGGAAGAAGGGGAAGGCAAGGAACGCGTCCTTAAGTCGGTAGAAGGTGTATAGACCAAGAAAGACGTTTACGATGCCGAGGGCCATGAGGCTTATGCGTACGAAGGGGTGCCTTACCAACCTCCTCACCCACGACACCGTTA
This sequence comes from uncultured bacterium, assembly GCA_964473735.1. Classification (GTDB taxonomy): domain Bacteria; phylum Hydrothermota; class Hydrothermia; order LBFQ01; family LBFQ01; genus JAADCS01. The sequence goes on along the minus strand of CAYYQD010000032.1, from coordinate 15,890 downwards.
AGAGGGCGAAGAGGATCAGGAGCATGAACTCCATAGCGAGGACGGACACAGTACGGGAGGACACCCTCTCACCGAAGGGGAACAGAACGAGGCCTATACCTATCGGTACGAGTGCTAAGAGATGGCGTCTCAATTCAGGATGTGTATGGCCTTCTTCAGGGCGTTCCCCGCGGCTTCCATCAGGGCTTCGGATACGGTCGGATGAGGGTGTATTACCTCCTCCACCTCCTCAAGGGTCAGGCCCCTCTCAAGGGCCAGGGTGGCCTCCGAGATGATTGAGGAAGCCTCCGGAGACAGCACGTGAATACCCAGTAGCCTGTGGCTTCCCCTTTCGGCTATCACTTTTACCAGACCGTCCACCCCTCCCATGGTCTGGGCCCTACCGGAGGCCGACATCGGAAAGCGGCCTACCACAACGTCGTACCCCATCTCCCGGGCCCTCTCCTCGCTTAAGCCTACGGTGGCGTACTCCGGATAGGTATATACGACAGCCGGAACGTACTTCCACGACTTCCTTACGTTGAGACCGGCTATTACCTCGGCCACCAGAACCCCCTCCTTATGGGCCCTGTGGGCCAGCATCGGACCCGGGGTTATGTCCCCTATGGCGAAGACGCCGGGGAGGTTGCTCTCCATCCTGTCGCTCACGGGGATGAGGCCCCTGTCGTTCAGGTTTATCCCTGTGTCCTTAAGGAACTCCGTGTTAGGAACCCTCCCCACGGCCACCAAGACCCTGTCGTACCTATCTCTGACCTCTCCATCCGGCGTGGATAGAACTACCGTCCCGTCCTCCTCAACGGCCTTCACCGTAGTTGATAGCCTGAACTCTATACCCGTCTTCCGGAGGATACGGACGTAGGCGTTGGCCATCTCCCTGTCCGTCCCGGGCATCACCTGATCCATAATATCCACGACCGTGACCCTCTCCGTACCCAGGTGCCTGTACACGTAAGCAAACTCAAGACCCACCGCACCGGCACCGACCACCAACATACTCCCGGGTATCTCCCTCGTAGCGACGGCGTCGTTGCTATCCCATATCCTCTCCCCATCCCTTTCCAACCCCTTTAGATACCTCGGCCTTGACCCGGTAGCGAGGACGACGTTATCGGCCTCAAACACCTTAGTCTCTCCGTTCTCCGTCCGAACCTCAACCTTACCCGGAGAGAGCAATCTACCCTCACCCTTTACCAGACTGACACCGTTCCGTTTAAAGAGGAACTCCACACCCTTGACGAGCCTACCCACGACCCGCTCCTTCCACGCGTTTAACCGCGCCAGGTCCACCCTCACATCTCCATCAAGACCCATCTTTTTGGCCTCTCTCACGGAGGCTCGCGTGTGGGCGACATGGAGTAGGGCCTTAGTCGGGATGCACCCCACGTTAAGACACACTCCCCCGACCTTCCATCTCTCTACGACTAAGGTCTTCAGGCCGAGCTGACCGGCCCTTATGGCGGCCACGTACCCTCCGGGTCCAGCGCCTATCACTACGAGGTCGTACTTCATGTGGGAGATTCTACCCCCGTAAGGGGCGTGGAGGGAAGGGAGTTCGGTCTTAGAATACGCTCTTGAAGAGATTTTTCACGCTCTCACTTCTTCTCATCGTAGGGTGTGGAGGAAAGGCCAAGATGGTTGTGGGGACGAGCAGGGAGGTCCTCATGGTGTATTCCGAGGACTCCAAGTTCTCGGCCGGAGCCGTGTATAAGTACATGACGAAGGTGCTTTACACCCCGCAACCCGAAACCCTGATATACCTGAGGCCCATAAAGTGGAATAGGTTTCCACAGTTTGATAACTACCGGAACAAGATACTGTTCCTCCTGCCTAACGACTCCCTCTGGAACCTATGTAAGGAGGAGGAGGGGGTATTCTTCCGTAAGGATATGTTCGTACGGGGGGACTTCACCGTTTTGGTGTGCTCATACGACTCCCGCGCCATGCTTCGGCTGGTATCCGACAACCTCCCCATAATGTGGGACACCCTGATGAACAAGGCCGTACGGGAGCTCTCCGAGGTGGAGTTCATGGGGGGGAAGAACCGGAAGCTGATCAGGACGATAGAGAGGGAGTTCGGCCTGAAGATGGTCGTACCTGCGGGCTGGAGCGTTTATCGTAGGGGAAAGGGATTTCTCTCCATAATAAAAGGGCACCCGAACCGCTTCATATTCGTGTATTCCGAACCCCACGAGCGCTACATAACCCTTGAAGACCTCCTGAACCTTAGGGATAGCCTCACCACCATCTACTACAAGGGGGATAGCGTGGTCAGGGAGTACGTCACCTCCATGACGGACGACGTACGGGGAGTGCAGGTCTTTAAGGTATACGGGCTGTGGAAGAACGACACACTCATGGCCGGTGGCCCCTTCGTGACCTACGCCTTCAACAAGGATGGCAGGTTCTACGTATTAGATGCCGGTGTCTTCGCCCCGCAGAGCGAGAACAAGGTCAACCTGATACTCCGGGTAGAGGGCATCATAAGGACCTTCCGATGAGGGTCCTCTTCCTCTGTAAGGGGAACTCCTGTCGCAGTCAGATGGCCGAGGGTTTCGCCCGTCGGTACCTGAGAGGTGCCGAAGTCTTCTCCGCCGGCTCTGAACCGGAGGGATTCGTACATCCCTTAGCCGTACAGGTTATGGAGGAGGTGGGGATAGACATATCCCACCAGCGGTCCAAAGGCATCTGGGACCTGCCCACGTTGGAGTGGGACGTCGTTATAACCGTATGCTCGGGGGAGGAATGCCCTTCCGTACCCGGCAAGTACCGGGAAGTTTGGGACGTCCCCGATCCCTACGGCAAAGACTTAGAAACCTACCGTAAAACCCGCGATGAGATAGAGTGCCACGTAAGGCGCCTGAGCAGGAGGCTATCCCCTTAGAGGATGAGGTTCTCCCTGTAGGTGCCGTAGACCTCCTTCAGGGTGTCCATCAGCTCCCCCTCGGTGGCGTACACTTTAACGGCCTCCACGAAGTAAGGTACCAGATTCTCGCCCCTCTTGGCGGCCTCTTTCAACCTCTTCAGGGCCTCCTTCACGGCGTAGTTGTCCCGGGTCTCCCTTATCTTCTTTACGAAGGCCCTCTGCTCCTCCTCTATCTTGGGGTCCACGTAGAACTTGGGGACTTCAAGGGGAACGTCCTCCTGATAGGCGTTTACGCCCACCCAGATGAAATCCCCCTCCTCAACCCTCTTCTGGAACTCGTAGGCGGCGTCGGCTATCTCCTTCTTGAAGAAGCCCAGGTCTATCCCCTTGAGTATGCCGTCAAGGAAGGAGCCGTTCCCTAAGTCAAGGATCCTGTCAAAGTACTCGTAGGCCTGCCTCTCCATCTCGTCCGTTAGCCACTCCACGAAGTAGGAGCCGGCCAGGGGGTCTATGGTGTTGGTCACCCCGATCTCGTGAAGGATGACCTGCTGCGTCCTAACGGCTATGGTCACGGCCTCCTTGGAGGGTAGCTGTAGGGCCTCGTCGTAGGAGTTGGTGTGCAGGCTCTGGGTTCCTCCCAGGACTGCGGCCAGGGCCTCGTAGGCCGTCCTGACGATATTCACCAGAGGCTGCTGGGCGGTCAGGGAGCATCCGGCGGTCTGGGTGTGGAAACGGAGGCGCCAGCTCTCGGGTTTCTTGGCCCCGTAGCGGTACCTCATCTCCCTCGCCCATATCCTGCGGGCAGCCCTGAACTTGGCTATCTCCTCAAAGAAGTCAAGGTGGGAGTTGAAGAAGAAGGACAGGCGGGGAGCGAAGGCGTCCACGTCAAGCCCCCGGCGTATTCCGGCCTCAACGTACGCGAAGCCGTCGGCCAGCGTGAAGGCCAGCTCCTGGGCAGCAGTTGAACCCGCCTCCCGGATATGGTACCCGGAGATAGATATGGTGTTGAACTTGGGGGTATGGTACGTGGAGAACTCCACTATATCCGTAACGAGTTTGACGGAGGGGCCGGGTGGAAATATCCATTCGTTCTGGGCGTGGAACTCCTTGAGCATATCGTTCTGGAGGGTGCCCCTTAACTTCTCCCAGGGTACCCCCTGCTTCTCGGCAACGGCCAGGTACAGGGAGTATATGAATATGGCGGGGGCGTTTATGGTGAAGGAGACGGAGACCTCCCCCAGATTTATCCCGTCAAAGAGGACCTCAAAGTCGGCCAACGTATCAACGGCGACCCCCTCCCTACCTACCTCGCCCTCGGCCATGGGGTGGTCGGAGTCGTACCCCATTAGGGTGGGCATGTCAAAGGCGGTAGAAAGACCCGTCTGCCCCACCGATATCAGGTACTTAAAGCGCTCGTTCGTGTCCTTCGCCCTTCCGAAACCGGCGAACTGTCTTATGGTCCAGGGCCTTCCTCTGTACATGTTGTAGTAGGGGCCGCGGGTGTAGGGGTACTCACCGGGAAAGCCTAACTTTTCGGAGTAATCAAACCCGGGTACGTCAAGGGGGGTGTAGAGGTCCTTTATGGGTATTCCGGATATGGTAAGGAAGTGGGCCTTCCTATCCTTTGATCTGGCTCTGGCTCTCTCCCTCCACTCCCTATACAGATCCTCAAGTTCACGGCTGGCGGTTTCACGCATGGTTCTTATTTTAAGGGTGTAGGGGGCCGGGCGGAATCGCGTCGGACGCTTCTATCCGCGTAGCCTGAGGATGGTGCGACGGCTAATGGGACTTCCCTATTCAGCATCCGCCCTCCCTATAACGGCTTCCGGGACTATAATACCCTCCCATGTTCCTCCTCGCCTATATAGGAATAGCGAAGGTCTCCGTGGATACCCTCGGGGGCAACAACGTGATAGTGTGGTCTTACTCCGAAGTGAAGGTGGATTCGGTGAAGGTGTTCCGCTCCGACTCCGTACATCCCAAGGAGTCTCCTATGCTCTTAGGTGTTCTGGGTGCTGGGGATACCGCCCTGGTGGACACGCTGGGCGGAAAAGCGGAGTACCTCCTGCGTACGTTCGTAGGTGCGGACAGTAGCGACACCGACTGGATAGGCGTGGGCCGAACCGTGGAGGTCTCACCCAAACCTAAGGAGGAATCCCCCCCCTCCCGACCGAAGACGGAGAAGGCGGAGGTGAGAAAGGGCGGCGTTATCGCCTTCTTTGATACCAAGAAGACCAACATACTGGTGGCCATACTCCTCTTCACGGTTATATTCTTCTACCTGTTGGAGAGGGCGAGGAGGGATCCGAACGTGTTCATCCGGCGTATAGCCGGTCTTGACGTGGTGGATGATGCCGTCGGGCGCTCGGCGGAGATGGGTAAGCCCATAATGTTCACGACGGGTATAGGGACGATAGACAACCTCGCCATACTGGCCGGCATAACCGTCCTGAAGCAGGTGGCGAAGAGGGCGGCCCTTTACGAGGTGCCGGTTCTGGTGCCCAACAACGACCCTCTGGTGCTGGCAGCCTCCCGTGAGGCCGTCAAGGAGGCCTACGTTGAGATGGGTAGGCCGGACCTGTACAAGGAGAACGACGTGTTCTTCCTGACCACGTCCCAGTTCGGATTCGCCTCCGGGATGAGCGGTATGATGAACCGTATCAAGCCGGGGGCCGTGTTCTTCATGGGGTACTTCTACGCCGAGTCCCTGATACTGGCCGAGAACGCCTACGTCAGCGGGGCCATATCTGTGGCCGGCACCGTAGCCATAGACCAGCTCCCCTTCTTTATCGCGGCCTGCGATTACACCATCCTGGCCGACGAGCTCTACGCCGCCTCCGCCTACATATCGCGCAATCCCCTTGAGGTGGCCGGCGTTAAGTCCGGGGACTGGTTCAAGGCCCTGAGCTTAGCCGTCATACTCGTGGGGATAATTCTGGCCACCCTCTCCCAGATAAACCCGGATTTTAAGTGGATGTACGATGCCTACAGCAGTATATTTGCAGCAACGGGGAGGTGAGATATGCAGAAACAGGGGCCTATAATCACCGTAATGCTCACCTCAATAATCACCGTCCTTCTCTTCTTCCTGCCACAGGCGGAGGTCATACAGACCTACCTGCTCATGATGGCTATAGTAATATCCGGTTTCGCCATGCTCATAGGGATGGATAGCCTCATTCTGTTCCACGCCCGCAGGGTTCAGAGGGGAGAGAAGGTGCTTTACAGTGCGACGCTCCTCGTAGCCTTCTTCCTGACGGTGGCATGGGGAATACTGGACTGGATACGGATAGGCTCCCCGTTCAGCCCTAAGGCCTCCTTCCTCTGGCTCTTCCGCAACGTGTATCTCCCCCTGGACGCGACGATGTTCTCCATTCTGGCCTTCTACATAGCCTCGGCTGCCTACAGGGCCTTCCGTGCCCGCAACCTGAACTCCTTCCTCCTGCTCATATTCGCGACCGTAGTCATGATCGGGAGGGTCCTTTACGCGCACATCATATTCCCCATAGCGCTCTCCGTCTTCCTGATTCTGGCCGCCGTATGGCTCTGGAGGGGTAGTCGTAGGCTGTACGGTGGGGAAAAGGCGATGCGTCTCACCCTGGCAGGTATAAGTTTGGTCGGTGCTGTGGTAGTGTTCTACCCCCAAATCTTCAAGGCCGTGGGCGGAAGCATCTACGGGCTGACGGACTGGATCCTGAACGTACCGCAGAACGCAGCTAAAAGGGGTATGTTTCTGGGACTGACCTTCGGCGGTGTGGCCTTCAGCCTCCGCATAATGTTCGGTATAGAGAGGTCCTGGACGAGGTGATTATGCTACGGAAGGACGTAGAGTTTAAGACTTCCTTTACGGTTAGCCAGAAGCCCTACAGGGCGAAGCTGGATCAGAACGAGAGTCCCTACGACCTCCCGGAGGAGGTAAAGTCCTATCTCATGGAGAGGGTGCGGGAGGTGGCCTGGAACAGGTATCCCCAGCCCCTGACCTACTCGGAGGTGAAGGAGAGGTTCGCCGGAGAGATAGGCGTTGAGCCGGAGAGGGTAGCCCTGACCTTCGGGGGGGACCAGACCATACTCTCGGCCTTTCTGGTAGCCGGTGGGCCGGGGAGGAGGGCCGTTATATTTGAGCCCACCTACCCCATGTTCAGGCACTACGCCGTGGCTACGGGTACGGAGGCGGACGTCGTCGTCTTAGGTGAGGACTACCGGCCCGACCCCTCCCACTTCAAGGGCAAGGGGTACCACCTCATAAACTTCGTGTCTCCCAACAACCCCACCGGAAACCTCGTGGATACGGAGGTGGTCAGGGAGGCCCTTGAGACCGGGGCGTTGGTGTTCGTGGACGAGGCCTACTACCCCTTCGCCAGAGTATCCGTGTGGGACGACCTGAAGGATTACCCCAACCTTATGGTCGGGCGCTCTCTAAGTAAGTCAATGCTGGCGGGGATGCGTATGGGGTACGTCCTTTCTTCTCCGGAGGTGATAGGGGCAGTGGAACACATGAACTTCGCGCCTTACAACCTAACCCACGTGCATCTGGTATTGTTCCGCGAGTACTCCGTAATAAAACCCCACCTGACCAGGGGGGCCGACACCGTTATCTCCGAGAGGGAGAGGATAACCTCCTTCCTTCGGGATGTGGGTCTGAACCCCTTCCCGTCGTGGGCCAACTTCGTGATGTTCAGGACGGACAGGCATAGGGAGATGTACGAGTTCCTCGCAGACTACGGCGTCCGGATAAGGGACGTGTCCGGCCTTCCGGGCCTATCCGACCACCTCAGGGTGACCGTGGGCAGACCGGAGGAGAACGACCTCTTCATGGCCGGGGTGAAGGAGTTCCTCGGCCCGGGAGAGTAAGGCCACCGTAGAATCCTCACCCGTATGAATCCTAAGTACAGGCGTATTCTCCTCAAGGTAAGCGGTGAGATATTAGCAGGGGACAAAGGGTTCGGCATAGACGCTCCGGTACTTGACGTCCTCTCCGACGAGATCCTTGAGGTGCACAGTCTGGGGGTTGAGGTATCTCTGGTGGTGGGTGGAGGCAACATCCTGAGGGGTACGCAGAGTGAAACGCTGGGAATAGACAGGGTGACCGGAGACTACATGGGGATGTTGGCCACCGTTTTGAACGCCCTGGCCCTCCAGAGCATCCTTGAGAAGAAAGGGGCCCAGACCCGCGTTATGTCCGCCATAGAGGTGGAGAGGGTGGCGGAGCCTTACATAAGGAGGAGGGCAATAAGGCACCTTGAGAAGGGCAGGATAGTTATCTTCGCCGGCGGCACGGGAAACCCCTTCTTCTCCACCGACTCCGCCGCCGCCCTCAGGGCCTCCGAGATAGGGGCCGACGTCATGCTGAAGGGGACGAAGGTGGATGGGGTATATACGGACGACCCCGTTAAAAACCCTGAGGCTAAGAAACTGCGCGAGCTGACCTACACGGACTTCTTAGTTCGGGACCTGAAGGTGTTAGACGCCTCGGCCGTTGATATAGCGAGGCAGTCCGGAATACCCATAGTCGTCTTTAACCTGACGAAGAGGGGAGAGCTCCGCAGGGTGCTCTTAGGTGAGGACGTGGGCACCGTGATACATCCCTGATCACCCCTCCGGGCCATTTAGCCATTCGTCCCAGAAGACGAACCACCTATCCGTCCATCTGTATAAGGCCCGGTACAGGTGCCCCTCGTACCACTTTAAGGCGTCGTCAAGGCTTTTGGGCAGGTAGGGTGGGCTCACCTCGGCGTAGTACTTTCCCCCCTCGCAGGTACCGACAGGGACGCCGTAGGCGAAGACTATAGGGGTACCCGTCTCAAGGGAGAGGCGGGCGAATCCCGTGGGTATCCTCCTGTACCCACACCCCAGCCTTATCACCCTCCCCTTCTCCCGGGATACGTTGCGGTCGGACACGAGATACACGAACCTCCTCTCCCTGATCGCCTCAACCAGTTTGGGGTACGCCCCCCTTACGGGGATTATCTTCAATCCGAACTTCTCCCTTATCTTGAGGAACTCCCTGAACCACTCCCCGGAGGGCACCTCCGCCACCGCCACCCCCCTGAACCCTAACACCCCAGCGACGTTGGCTAAGAACTCCGGATTACCCAGGTGTCCCGTGACCACGATCAGGGCCTTGCCTCTGAACATCTCCGCGTACTCAAGCCCGTCTATCTTCAGTATCTTCCTCTCCACCCATTCCCTTCCGACGTGGGGGATCATGAGGGTATCGGCCACGGTTGCCCAGAAGTACCTGAAGGTTTCCTCCCATCCCGTATCGTCCCCGCGGATCATTCTGAAATTCTTCCTAACCACCTCCCTCCTCCGTCGGCTCAACCTCATCTGAATTTCACCTATCGCCGTGGTAAGGGCGCACACTCTACCGTACCCCAGCCAACCTGCGAGGTGGTTGGCCGCCCGAAAGGCCTCTATGGTGGCCTTCTTCTTGAGACTCTTCGGTATCATGACAGAGACTGCCAGTACCTCTTCATCAGTAGGGCATCCTCCTCTATGTTAGGGCTCTCGGAGACTATCGTCCCGTCCGCCCCGTAATCCTTCAGGAGGGAGAGTATCTCCTTCCATAGCATATCCGACTCCTGTAGGTTGAGGTGGTGTCTCTCCCCCCGTTGGCCGTAGGCTATACCGGACATGTGTATGTGCAACCTCTTTAGGCCCTCCTGTCCTAAGTACTCCTTAACCTTATCCAGCACGGCCGCCACGTCCTCCGGCTTGAGCAGTACCCCTCCCCCCCTCGCGTGGATGTGGGCGAAGTCTATACAGGGCAGTACGCCTTTCACCTCGGAGGATAGTGCCAGCACTTCGTCAAGGGAGCCGTACTGGGTGGGTTTTCCCGTAGTTTCCGGTCTTAAGGTTACGTCTATCCCTTCCTCCCTGAGCCGGGCCGTAAGGTCTTTGAGGATGGAGAGGACCTGACTATGAACCCGCTCCGGGGGGTCTCCCAGGTAGTAGGCCGGATGGAAGACTATATCCCGCGCTCCGGCTAAGAATCCTATCCTCGCCGAGTCGTATATGCGCTTTATGGACGCCTCTAACTTCTCCTTCTCCCGGGCGTATAGGTTTATCCAGTAGGGGGCGTGAACGGTAAGCGTAAGTCCTAAGTCCTCGGCCAGACGTCTCACCCTCTCCGCCTTTTTCTCCTTCATCCTTACCCCCCTGACGAACTCCAGCTCCATACCGTCAAGCCCCAGCTCGGCCACCCTCTTAAGGCCGCTCTCCGTGGAGGATCCCGAGGTGGATAACGGTACCCCTGCCGTAAGGAACTTCATGGAGGGTAGTTTAAGGTGGAGTTTCTCCGTAGGGCGCACCCCGGACGGTTTTCTGCGGTAGAATATCCGTCCATGACGGACGTACTGATGTGGTTTTTCGCTCTCCTGTCCATAATAGGGGCTTTCACGGTCGTCCTCAACCCTAACCCCTTTTACGGTGCCTTAGGGCTCCTGTTGAACTTCCTGTCCTTAGGGGCTATGTACATGCTCCTTCAGTCCCCCATACTCTCTTTAGTTCAGGTGATAGTGTATGCCGGCGGTATCATCGTCTTCTTCCTGTTCGTTATCCTTCTGCTTAACCTACGAAAGCCCCTATCGGATCGCGACGCCTCCCTCAAGGGGGTAGCGGCTCTGGTGTTGGTCGTGCTCTTCGCCGTAGTAGGGGTCGTGGCCCTCTGGGTGTATCCCACCAACGGTTTTACCATGTTCTACGTGACCGCCAGGGACTTAGGGAGGTTCATGCTCACCGATGGCCTGTTGGCCTTTGAGCTCTCCTCCTTCCTCCTCCTGGTGGGCGTGGTCGCGGCCATAGGGATAGTGAAGCTCTACAAGGAGGGTGAAGAATGACACCGACCATGGTCTTAGGGCTGGCCCTGGTGCTGTTCTCCATCGGGCTGTTTGGGGTGCTCTTCCGTAAGAACTTCATCGTTATACTGATGAGCCTTGAGCTCATGCTGAACTCGGCCAACCTCGCGGTGGTGGGGGCCTCGCAGATGTTCGGGGAGCAGGGCCTTCAGGGGCACTTCTTAGTCCTCATGGTCCTGATAATAGCCGCCGTTGAGGTGGCCATAGGTCTGGCCATAGCCGTACATATGTACCGAACCACGGAGAGCGTTGAGGTGGATTCCCTCTCGGAGTTGCCCAAGTAGTTGAGAAGGTTATCTCCGGCCGCCGCCCTATTTTTAGGGTACTTCGTTGTATCCGCTATAGGGGGACTTCTGCTTTACCTTCCCCCCATGCATTACGGTGGAGTGTCCCTTTTAGATTCCCTCTTCACGGCGACCTCCGCCGTGTGCGTCACTGGTCTGATAGTGGTAGATACGGCGAAGGCATGGACGCCTCTGGGAAAGGTGATTCTGGCCACCCTCATCCAGATAGGGGGTCTGGGGTACATGACTCTGGGGGCGATCCTATTCGCCGCCATAGGATCAAAGGGCTCCCTGCACGCCAGAAAGATGCTGGCCATGAGCATAGGGGCCCCCACCCTATCCGGTGTCCTTGATATGGCCCGGAAGGTGGTGCTCGTGGCCGTGGTGATGGAGGTGGTCGCCACCCTCCCTCTGTGGATAGTTTTCCTACGAACCTACGGCCCGGTTGTGGGTTTAGGGCACGCACTCTTCCACAGTATCAGCGCCTTAAACAACGCAGGTTTCTCAACCTTCTCCAACAGCCTTATGGACTACGCCGGGGACCCGGTGGTGAATCTTACGGTGATGTCCCTTATAGTGGTCGGAGGCATAGGCTTCAAAGTCTGGAGGGACATATACCAGCGGTTGAGAGGGAACCTCCGAAGATTTGACCTCCACGATAAGCTGGTGTTCGTTTCCACGACCGTTCTGATATTGGGAGCTTTTCTACTGTTCCTGACGTTTGAGCCCTCCTTTGGGCCGGGGAGTACGGGGGTGTGGCAGGCCCTGTTTGCCTCCGTCACTCCGAGGACGGCGGGCTTTAACACCGTAGATTACGCCTCCCTATCTCCCTTCTCCAAGCTCCTTACAGTAGCCCTCATGTTCGTGGGGGGTAGCCCGGGCGGTACGGCGGGGGGAGTGAAGACCGTTACCGTGGCCCTAATCTTCCTGTGGCTGAAGAATACCCTTCAGGGGAGGGAGGACGTGTTCGTCTTCCATAGGACGGTGGCGCGGGAGGTGGTGATAAAGGCCTTCCAGACCTTTATACTGGCCATAGCCATCCTGTGGGTATGGACGACGCTCTTAAGCCTGACGGAGATGGAGGTCGTGAAGCGTTCCGGTTTCCTCAACTTCTTCTTTGAGATAATGTCCGCCTTTGGGACTGTAGGCCTCTCCACGGGGAGCCTGACGAAGGCCAACGTGAGTCTTGTGGCCGACTTCTCTACCACCGGTAGAATATTGGTGATGTTAGCCATGATAATCGGGAGGGCGGGGTACCTCGTCTTTGCAGCATCCCTTATAAGGACGGTGCCATCGCCTTTCAGGTACGCGGAAGAGGAGGTTCTGGTCTGATGCAGATAACGGTTATAGGGTTAGGAAGGTTCGGTAGCGCCCTCGCGGAGGCCCTCATAGAGAGGGGACACGAGGTGGTAGTTATAGATAAGGAGGAGAGGCTCGTTCAGAGGTTCGTGGGAAAGACGGATACGGCCATAGTGGCTGACGCAACGGACGACACCGTCCTCAGGAGCATCGGGGTTCAGGACATGGACGCCGTGGTGGTGGCCATAGGGGACGACATAGAGGCCAGCGTTCTGGTCTGTATAAGCCTGATGGACATGGGGGCCAGAAACATCATAGCCAAAGCGGAGGACGAGAGACACGCCCGCATTCTGAACCGCATAGGGGTGAGCCGTATCGTGCAACCGGAGAGGGACTCCGCCCTGCACGTGGCGGATATAATCTCCTATCCGACGCTCGCTGACAGGTTTAACATAAGCGAGAAGCACGCCATAGTTGAGATAAAGGCGCCCCGGAGTTTCGTGGGAAAGAGGATAAGAGATCTGGACCTGCGGCGCAGGTACAACGTCCTGGTAATAGGGATACGCAGGAAAGAGGCCGTGTTTGATAGGCAGGGGGAGATAGAGGACTTAAGGGAGGTATTTCTGGCTCCGCCCGACCCCGACGAGGATATAATGGACGGGGACGTCCTGGTCCTGCTCGCCCCGAACGAGGTGATTGACGAGATAGCACGTTGGGAGTAGTGTTTTACCTTCCCCTACTCATCCTATCGCTCCTTATGTCCATGCTGATGTCCTCCTTTGAGATGGCCTACGTCCGTAAGGCCCCTTTCTTCAACGCGGGGAAGTTTGACGACCTCCTCCACGACAGGACTGGCGTAATGGCCACGGTACTCTTCTGGAACACCGTAGCGCTGGTCTTCGGATCCATATCGTTGTACGGTCTCCTTAGGTCCCTACCGGGGGCTATCGTGTGGTCCGGAGTGATAGCCGCCCTACTCTTCGCGATCGTGGGGGACTTCCTGCCCAAACTCGTCGCCATTACCCATCTGGACCGTGTGTTTCGGCTTGAGATGTACCCTTTCCTGTTCTTCTACTACCTGTCCCGACTTCTCCTCATAATACCGTTGGCCAGCCGCATCCTTCAGTCAAAGTACAGGAGGGAGGAGGTGGTGGATATGATCATGGCTTACCTCAGGGGGAGGGTAAGCGAGGAGGACCTACGGTTCGCCGGGAGGTTCATTCGCTCCCTGTACGAACCCGCTTATAGGTACGCTCACGAGGGAGGAAAAGGGTGCAGGTACGATGGGGAAGATCCCACCGTCCTTGACGTACTACGGTTTATGCGCAGCAGGAGATGTACCTCCGTGGAGGTGAACGGGAAGGTGTTTGACCTGCACGAGTACCTGAAGGACGTACTTCGGGGCTTGGAATATGGAGCGTCCGACTTAGAATAGTCTTCGTGTTCGTGTGTTCGGTATGTGGGTACAGGAGCCTGAAGTACTTCGGTAGGTGTCCCAACTGCGGGGAGTGGGGCACAATGGTAGCGGAGAAAGAGAGGAGGGAAAGGCGAAAGGGCGCGAGGCTCTCCGTCGTGAGGTTGGGGGAGGTTGAAGAGGGAAGGTTCGTGAGGTTCCCCACCGGTACGGAGGGGTTGGACAGGGTACTGGGAGGCGGGATAGTATCCGGGAGCGTCGTACTTCTGGCCGGGAGCCCCGGTGTCGGAAAATCCACTCTGTTCCTTCAGGTGGCCGCCCATCTGGTTAAGGAGGGTAGGGAGGTGCTCCTCGTATCGGCGGAGGAGTCGGCCGTTCAGGTGAAGCACCGGGCGAGGAGGATGGGGGTGCCCGACGACATAATGGTTGCCGAAGGTGAGAACCTTGACGGGATCCTGTCGTCGGTGCCAGAGGGGACGGACGTCCTTATGATAGACTCCATCCAGTCCGTCTATACGGAGGACCTGAACTCTCCCGCCGGGTCGGTCTCCCAGGTCAGATTCTGCGCGGATAGGCTCTTCCGCTTCGCCAAGGAGAGGGGTGTGGCCGTACTCATGTCCGGACACGTAACCAAAGCCGGAAACGTCGCCGGTCCGAAGACCCTTGAGCACGTGGTGGATGTGGTACTGTACCTTGAGGGAGACAGGGGATCTCTGTTGAGGATGTTGCGGGCTCATAAGAACCGGTTCGGTCCTACGGACGAAGTGGCCTTTTTCCAGATGACGGAGAGGGGGTTGATACCCATAGAGGACCCAACACTATTCTTCGCTTCCCCCGGGGAGTGGGCCAAGGTGGGTGTAGCTTACGGCGTAATAACGAAGGGGAGCGTACGTCTGGTGTTGGAGGTGCAGTCCTTAACCCACTACTCCTACTACCCCGTACCGGTGCGCTACAGCGTGGGGTACGACCCCAAGAGACTGGCCATAGTGCTGGCTCTCATAGAGAAGAGGATCGGCGTGAAGATAGGGAAGAAGGACGTCTACCTCAACGTGAGCGGGGGGTTCAGGATAGACGAGCCGTACGGAGATATGGCGGTGGCGGCCTCTCTCCTGTCCTCTCTGAAGAATCTCCCCCTTGACAACGCTGGAGTGTTCATCGGTGAGGTCTCACTGTCGGGGGAGTTCCGCCCTCCTCCGGACCTATCCCTCAGGGTCGTGGAGGCGAGGAGGTTAGGGTTCAGGAGGGTCTACGTTCCGACGGAGAAACGTTTTGAAGGGGTTGAGACCGTACCCGTGATGGACATAAAAGGTCTCAACGACGTGATATGATTCCCTGAGGGACGACGCATCTTCCATAGCCACATAAACCTTAAGGCGGAGAGTTCGGGGCTACCGACCGACCTTACAATCCCCTTCCATGATCCTGCGGGCGGCCGTGGTTCAGTTCAAACCCGCCTTAGCCAACGTAGAGGAGAACATCACGAGGCACCGCTACTTCATCCGTGAGGCTCTGGAAGGTGGAGCGAACCTGATAGTCTTCCCGGAGTTAAGTCTAACTGGCTACCTCCTTGGGTGGTTGGTTCCTCAGGTCTCCCTGAAACTGGAGGATGGAGTGTGGGAGGACCTTACAGAGGGTCTGGGGGATAGGGTCCTGATAGTCGGAGCGGTGATAGAGGAGAGGGACATGTTCTACAACGCTATGGTGGTCCTCTCCGGTGAGGGCATTTTAGGGGTGCACAGAAAGGTGTATCTTCCAACCTACGGCATGTTTGACGAGGGCAGGTACTTCACTGCCGGTCCCGGATTTGAGAAGATCAAGACCCCCTTGGGCGATGTGGCCGTTATGATATGCGAGGACGCGTGGCACATGGACGCTTACCTGAGCCGGGCCGACGCCGACTTCTTCGTCCTCTCGGCCAACAACCCCCTGCGGGTAGTACAAGGAGGAACGGCGGTTGAGGTCTGGCACCGTATAGCTTCGCTACCCTCCCTATACTTCGGCGCCCCTACGCTGTACGCCAACCGCGTGGGCGTGGAGGACGGAATCGTTTTCTTCGGAGGCTCCCGGATTTATCAGGGAAACGGCGTCCTATCCGCGGAGGCCCCCCTGTTTGAGGAAACGGTTATATTCGGTGATATAGATACGGACCTCCGCAGGGCGGCCCGGTACAACTC
>CAYYQD010000031.1:0-17147 GCA_964473735.1 uncultured bacterium | reverse complement strand
GATTACGACGGCGGGGTAGAAGGGCCTTTTACCATAATCCCCTTTTCTCTGTCTGGCCGCGCAGCTACTGTATAATCTAAGGAATCCACCATTCTCCCATCCTTGAAGCGCTTGGGATCCCGGTAGAACCAACACTTCAGGCCTTTATCCACGTTGAATAAATGGAATGCTACTTAGTAGAGGGAAAGCGGTACCTCTCCAGCCGATACACGCTAACCACCATTTTCATCCTCTCCCTCCTGTGAAATCGCATGCTCCTCTTGAGGGTAAAGGGGAGGTCCGTCACCCTCTCCGCTCTAAAACCCATGTCCGTAGCCAGCCTAACGACGAAGGGATCGCTATCCCTCCCCAAAAGGGTCCATACCACGTCCGCCCCCTCCATGGCCGCCATAAGGAAGACCCTGTCGCTCCCCTTCCTCCTCATACCGAAGGGAGGGTTCATCACAACCGTGTCGGCCCTGAAGTGAAACTCCGGTACTCTGGCCCGTACGAAGGCTACGTTCAGATCTCCAAACACATCGGAGGCCAGACGCAGGTTCCTCCGGGCTATCCTTAGGGCCCCGACGTCCATATCCACCCCGATGGAGACCTCGGCCCCTAAGAGGGCCGTCCCAACGGTAAGTATCCCCGTACCGCATCCCAAATCCACCACCCTCTTTCCCACGATGTCTCTGGAGGCTAAGTTCAGAAAACGTACGGCCACGTCCGGAGGCGTGGGGTACTGCTCCAAGTCGGCGTCGGGATGGGGGAAACCGCCGAAGGCCTGAAAGAGTATCTCGTGCTGTTTGGTCAGCAAGTTAAAGCACCCTCAGAAGTCCCCTTATCCACGTGAGTACCTTGAGAGCGGACGCTACGGGGTCCTCCGTACCGTCTACGGAAATGTGAAACATCTCCTCCGGAGGAAGTTCCGCGCTCTCCTTCAGGGCTTTATACACCTCGTAGTTCGCATCGGAGTTGTGCCTCGGAAGGGATAGCCTCCGCGCTACGACCTCCTCCGGGGCGAATACGTGCAGACCTATGGTGGGGGTACCCGTCTCAAGGCCAACGTCTATGAAGGGGCGACGGTACTCCCTCCGGGTAAAGGTAGCATCCACTATTACGCTCCTGCCGTTTTTTAAGTCCTCCCTGACCCCGTCCCGTATGAAGGCAAAGGTCCTCTCGTTCACATCCGGGCTGTAGAGGTGTCTGGGCAGAGGTCTATCTATAGGATATCCTACTATCCTCTTCCTGACCACGTCCGACTCGTACACCGTCACTTCACCCATCAGCTTCACCAGATGTTTAACCAGAGTGGTCTTTCCCACCCCCGGCAGCCCTACAGTCAGAAGGAGAAACCTCTTCTTGAGGGGTCGCACACCGGATATTCTACACCAAAAAGGGGAGGGGTAGCCCCTCCCCCTTAGCGTGGTGCTTAGGCCCTCAACCTAAGAGGGCGTCTACCTGCTCCTGGAGCTTCTTTACGTGCTCGGCGCTGCGCTTGAGGGCCTCTAACTCCTCGTCCGTTAGGTCAACGACGAGGACCTTCTTTATACCGCCCTCACCTAAGACGATGGGTACGCCTACGAAGACCCCGTTTATGCCGTACTCACCCTCAAGGTAGACGGAGGCGGGAAGCACCCTGTTGGTGTCAAGTATAACGGCCTCCGCCATCAGACCGGCGGCGTCGCCGGGGGCGAACCACGCGCTGGTACCCATGAGACCTACTATCTCACCGCCCGCCTTCTGGGTGCGTTTGATTATCTCCTTCATCCGCTCCTCGCTTATGAACATGGTGGCGGGGAGACCGTTTATGGAGGTGAATCTCATAACGGGAACCATGAGGTCCCCGTGGGTACCAAGTACCATCGCCCTGACGTCCGCTGCGGAGATTCCCAGCTCCATAGCTATGAAGGCGGCGAAGCGGGAGGAGTCCAGAAGTCCGGCCATTCCCATGACCCTGCTCTTCGGGAAGCCCGTCACTCTGTAAGCGGTATATACCATGGCGTCCAGAGGGTTGGTCACGACTATCACCACGGCGTTGGGGGCGTACTTCTTGACGTTCTCGGCCACGGAGGAGACTATATCAAAGTTCACCTTGAGGAGCTCCTCCCGGGTCATACCGGGCTTACGGGGACGGCCGGCGGTTATGATGACGACGTCGCTGTCCTTTATCAGCTCGTAGTCTCCCGTTCCATGGATGACGGTGGTGGAGGGGATGATGGGACCGGAGTGCCAGAGGTCAAGGGATTTACCTTTGGCTATACCCTCAACGATGTCAAGGAGAACAACCTCGGCTATGCCCTTCTGGGCGAGGTACCTTGCAGCCTCGCTTCCAACGTTTCCTGCGCCGATTATAGCTACCTTTTTCATGAGGCAATATTGTAAGGACGGCTCATCTCCGTACCCTTTAC
This sequence comes from uncultured bacterium, assembly GCA_964473735.1. Lineage (GTDB taxonomy): Bacteria > Hydrothermota > Hydrothermia > LBFQ01 > LBFQ01 > JAADCS01. The sequence goes on along the minus strand of CAYYQD010000031.1, from coordinate 14,757 downwards.
GTATCTAAGAATGGTGTCCCTTACCGTATCACATTATTACGGTCCTCATGAGGTTATACCCGGGTATCCGGAGGATATACACGCCCTTCGGTAGGTTTATCTTAACTCTACCCTCCGTCGTCCTATAGCGATGCACCAGTCTGCCGTCCAGGGAGTAGAGTACGACCTCCACGTCCCTCCCGGTCTCTACGGTCAAAACGTTCCCGTTCCGTCTTACCTTGATGAACACCGACCTCACCGCTCTGTTCTCCCGCGCCGATAAGGGGTCGTCGTACCCTAACACTCCACATCCGCTAACGGGAGTGGAGGAGTCAAACACCCTTATCCCTCCGGAGGAGGTCCAGTCGGGGGCCACCACTATCTCCATACATCCGTCGTTATCCACGTCCCCGATGGAGGCTCCCTCCGTCCCCTTTCCGGAGACGTCGTAGGTCCATTCCGGCGTTCCGGTACTTCCGTTCAGGACTATGAACATCGGGGAGCTCCCTACCCTGCTCCCATAGCTCGTCAGTACGACCTCTATCTCGCCATCGTTGTCCACGTCTCCCAGCTTCCGGGCGAAGGCCTGCTCGTAACTGTAGGTATGGCTGTACGACCACACGACCGTACCGTCGGTTCCCCGCAGGGCATACACCGCGTTCCCGGAGGTATTCCCTATGAGGACCTCCTTTACGCCATCGCCGTTCACGTCGTATACGGAGGGCGTTCCCCTGTTGTTTCCGCCCACCGCCACGTTCCACAGTACGGTGCCGCTTGGTCCGTCCACCGCCACAACCCTGCCACCGGATGTCCCCACCACTATGTCGGGGGTGCCGTCGCCGTCAATGTCGGATACGGTCGGAGATCCCTCCGTGGATCCGCCTAAAGAGACCGAGTAATCAAGGGTGCCGGTGTTGGCGTCAAGGACCAGCAGGGTTCCCCCCGAGGTCACGTCTATCACTTCGTACTGCGAGTCCATATCCACGTCGTACACGGCGGGGGAGTTGTACCTGCCGGAGGCGGGATAGCTCCATATCGTGGTTCCGTCCGTGCCCCTGAGGGCTAAGACCTCGCTGTTGGTATGCACGAAGACCTCTCCGATGCCATCGCCGTTTACGTCGTATACGGCCACGGAGCTCTGCATGGAGAAAGATACGGTGTCTATGCGACGACTCCATAGGAGAGTACCGTCCGTACCCCTGAGGGCGTAGATATAGCTGTTCCACGACGTGGCCACGACCTCCAGACCGGGAACGGAGGGGTCCAGCTCTCCCACGGCGGCCGTACCCCATGAGGTTGCGGATATGTCATAACTCCACAGGAGGGTACAGTCCGTACCCCTGATCGCTATGACCTGTGCCGGGGAGTAGGCCGAGAACACTATCTCGTTAAGTCCATCGCCGTTTATGTCGGCTATGAGGGGGTCCCCCTCCCCGGTAATCCCGCTGTAGGAACAGCGCAGATTGGGTCCGGATACCGCCCCCTTTAGATTCTGGAGGCCCGAGTGAGACAGGGCACCGTTCCTCATATACCACGTAGCAGTGGCGTAATCAAACGGAGCAAAGGATTGCGAAAGTATCACCGCTATCATCGTTCCTATTCTAAAGGAGTGAGGACACGCTTTCGGGCCCCATATCTGGAACAGCGGGATTTGCAAAATAGGTGCGGATGCCACACGATACAATCATTTTATTCAACATTATATGACAAAATACGATTAATATAGCATGTTTTCCCGTAAACTTCTTTGAAGCGACAAAGATAAGATGCGGTGGATATCGGCGGCATTACGCTGCAGAAATCTCCCAGAAATGCCAAAATTCCGGGTGCCGTCCCCTATAATCGCTGGACATGGTAAAGGTAATCCCTAAAACTTTATCGTTATGTCCGCCCTTATCTGGTTCTTTCGGGTGAATACCCCACCCTCGTAATCTCCACTGAGGTTGTATATGTAGCTGAAGGTGGCATCCACAGCGTTGCTGAACTTGTAGGTGGCGCTCAAGGTGAAGTTATCCGTCTTCCTGCGGGATAGGGTGTCTACGGAGTTATCCCCCTCAAACAGGTGGTTTACGCTCACGTCCGTTCCCCTCGTCAGGCTGTAGGTTAGGGAGAGGGTCAGCTGGTTCTTGAGGGAGAGGAACCGTCCTTTGCTCCAGGGTAAGCGAATCCCGGCAAAGCTGCTGAAGGTGTGGTTGGCGCTTATCTCGTACTTACTCTGAGTACTTAGATTCTCCACGTTGGTGGCCGAGTATATCTGGTGGTTGTTCGTACGGGTGTAGGTGTAGGTCAGGGAGACGTTCGTTCCGTTTTTCAGGGTAAAGTGGGGGGATACGTTCAAGGTCCGGGTGTTCGTCAGGGTCCGGGGCTCAACCGTGTCCCCCAAGGTGGGCCTCCACAGGGGGTAGGTCGTCCTGCTCCTCTCATCGGAGAAGCTGAGGGTGAGGTCCGATCCTGCTATGAACTTAAAGCCGGATACGAAGGGTGCAGGTCTAACGGTCAGGCTGACGTCGGGGAACCTCCACGTCTGCGTCAGTATTCGCTGGGTGTTATCGTCCCTGAGGTCTCTGGAGTAGCTACCACGGGGCGACAGGTTCATCCCACCCACGTTTATGGAGGTGGAGAGGTCGTACCTGTGGCTCTCCCTCCATATAGACCTCTGCGTGTCCGTCACCTGTACCCTCGGATCTATGGACAGTCCTAAGCGGTACATCATGTCCGCCCTTCCCAGGGCGGCGTAGTAGTTAGAGGTACGGCTGAAGGAGTAGTTGAGACGGACGTTCCTCCAGACCCGGGAGAGGCGATCCATACCGTACAGGATAGTATGGATGGGACCGGCCGTTGAGAGGGAGGTGTCCTTACTCCTGTCCCTTAAGCCTCCTATCTTAGATAACACGGTACCGGTCTCAAAGTTCAGAGTGAATCCTACGTTCAGGTCCTCGTTCAGGTCCCTGACGTCAAAGCCCGTCAGGGCGTTCTCCGGTTTCCTGTTCTCCGAGTAACCGTGTCTGTAGCTGATGGAAGGGCGCAGGAACCATATCTGGCCCAAGTTCAGGGAGGAGGTTACGTTCTCGCGGAACTGACTCTCAAACCCCAAGAGGCTGTCAAGGGGGCTCTTCATGAGCTCCCCGTACCTGTAGTCTCCCCTCCGCGATACGGAGTACCCGAGGCTAAGCATACCGGGTATGGGGTCGTAGTTCAGGCTCGCGGACAGGTTCCCCGTTTTATCCGTACGGCGGGTTTTGGAGCCCAACACCTCGGAGAAGGTGGATGTAGTATTGTAATCGTAAGAGACGCTGTAGGACGATGGCAGGTAGCGGTACCTCCTGCTCCCCAGCATGAACTCCCCGGTGGGACGGTAGGCGTACCTTACGCCGTAATTCGCCGACACGGTTGAGTCTTTGGATTGCCCCGGTACGTAGGAGAAGTCGTACCGCATACCGTGGTTCAACCTCCACGGGTCAACGAACCACTTTCCGATGAGGTTGGAGGAGCCCGTCTTGGAGAAGGAGACGCTGTACGCGGTGGACCTGTTGGTTGAGGTCAGTCTCCTCCTCTCCTCCGGAGAGGTGACGGGTACATCAAGACCGGGGACGAACTTAGGTAATCGGGTCGTAAGGCTGTGGGAGAAGCTGACGGGGGCGTTCAGACCCCAGGAGCTGGGGAAGAGACGGTGCAGGTTGAGGGTAGAGTTGAGGTTGAATCGGGAAGATCTGTACTGGCTCAGGTCCGTGGCGGACCTCGCGAAGTCTATCTGCTCAAAGTTCCCGTTCACCGTGGTCTGGAATAGGTCGGATACGTTGAGGGAGAGGGTCACGTTCCCGGCGTGGGCCGACGTGCGGACAGGATCCGTAAGGCGGAGTTCGTTCACCCACAGATCCCCCGATATGCGCGCGGAAGAATCGTTGGCTATACCCACCCAGAAGAACTCCACCTCAAACAGGCTCGGATTACCCTTAACCCCGTACCTACCGTTACTCCTGTAGGCCTGCGAGTAGCCCTCCCCCTTAAACCTTACCAGACTGTCCAGAGGTATCTTCACGCTCTGCCACCTGCTTCCCATTATCCGCTCCCTGTACTCGTAGAAGTTAAGGGAGTCCTTACCGAAACGCACTATCAGGGTCGGATGGCTGGAGGTCCTGTCCCACACCCACAGGGATATTGAGCGGTAGTTTATGAAGTTATACTTCCCCACGTTCTTTCGGGCGAGGGCGTAGTCCCCGGGTTTTATGTCGTAGAGCATGGAGAGGGCCCCCTCGTCCTCGTAGGCGTTGGAGCCGTACTGGTAGTTCAGCTTTTCCTCAACGCCCGGAGGGTACTCGTACCCGGTAGTGGTCTTCTTACTGACGAAGTTCAGGGCTAAGTACTGGGTGGTGTCGGCCGTATCCACCTTAACGCCTTCGTTTATCCACGTACTCCCGCCTATCCCTATGTGCCAGAGGAAGAGGGTGTCGGTACGGGTAAATCCGTACCACGTTATGCGGTAGTATGCTATGCGGTCAAGGGAAGGGTTGCCGTAGACCCGGGTGGGCTTCCGAAGGGGAATACGGAAGAGCTTCCAACCGTTGTACTCGGATATGGGGGTCATCGTGTCTATGTCTATCACGTAGGAGTAGAAGTTCTCCGACAGGTCAAGTTTGAAGTTCCGGTTGAAATCCTCGGAGTCCATGTGATGGTTGCCCTCGTACCGGTTTATCTCAAAGGGATCTGCGGCGCTCGGGTTGGATATGGTATAATCGTCGTTCCCCCAGTCCCCACCCGAGGGGTTGCACGCCCCGTCCCGTCCCCTCACACCGTCCAGACCTACGTCCTCCCTCGTCTCCGTGAACTGGTTGTCGTCGTCAAGGTCCTCGGTGTTCAGAACGCCAAGGCCGTAGAAGTTGCCGTCGCACGCCCTGACGTACGCGTCCTCCGGTATGTTGGTGCCTATGTCTAAGATGAGAACGCCGTGCCCCCTTACGTACACCTCAACGTACTCCATGTCCCTGAAGCTCCTCTCCTGCTGCTCCCCCGTCATTATGGTCATGTAGTTGGGGATTCCGGGGATCCGGGGCTCGGCTACGAGGCGCATCAGCTCCTCCCTCTTGCCCGTTTCATTGGGGTCGTTCACGGGCAGTATGTCGCCCTTAGTGGCCATTATCGCCGTGTACCACGACTGCCGGTTGGCGAGGATGGACGTATCGGCGTGGGTGGTGGAGTCCAGTATGTAGGGCAGGGAGCCGTGTATCCAGTTCCTGTAGCTTATACTCACTAAGTTGAACAGGTTGGCCTCAACGTCGTCAAACTTGTCTATATAAGCCTCCCCGGCCGTGTTCGGGTTGGGGAAGGACTTGGCCACCTCACCGCTCACCTTCACCTCGCTCTTCTTCTCAAGGCTAAGAGGGGTGTGGGTGTTCAGGAACCGGTTCAGGTAGTCCATGGTGTGGTTGAAACGCAAGGAGGCGTCAAGTACGCCGTAGCCGTTGGGCTCGGAGCCGAACATCGGCCTCTTGGAGATGGTGGCCTTTGATTTGGACAGGTAGTTGATGTTGAGCTTGAAGTTGTCCGTTATATCAAAGGTGGAGGCGAGTCCCAATATGGCCCTGCTCTCACCTCCCAGCCCCTCGGTTCGGTAGTTTATCTTTATCTCGTCCGTCTCGTTCAGGGGAGTCATAAAACGCACGGTCCCCGTCACGTAATCAACGGTATAATCCTTCCCCTCCTCCAACCTCTGGCCGTTTTTGAAGATCTCCACGGACCCCTCTATGATCATGCCCCCGAGGCTTATGAACTGCTGCGGCTTCTTGAAAGTGAGGACCATGTAATACTTCTCGGCGTAGAAGTTCCTCCAGTACTCTTGGTCTATCAGGTAGATAACGCTGTCCCTATCCTTCAGAACGGTGTCGGCGAAGGGCCAGAACTTGGGGAATATGAGGTACCCGCCCCCCTCCGGTCTTACGTCCAACACCCGGAAATTCACCGTATCCGCTCCGTTTATAACGGTCACGATGTCGTTTATGTGGCCGTCCCCGTCGGGGTCCACGCCCAAGAGGGTTGAAAACTTTATGCCGTTCTGCCCTATGGAGTCGTTGGTTGAGGGGTTGTCCCGGTATATGTTGAAGGTTATGCTGACGGGGGTAACGCTCGTATCAAGCTCGTAGGGCAGGGAGTAGATGTTCTTGAGCTCAAGGAGGTTTATCCCTCTGGCGCAGGTAAGGGCGCTGTCGGAGGGGGTCATCTTGTCCAACTTCATAAGGAGCATCCTTATAGGGTTGGCGCTGTCCGGGGAGGATGGGACGTACCCCACCCTTACGGTGTCCGTACCGTCCTTCTTGACGAGGGTATATACGGCACCGAGCCACCACCACGTAGCGTTAGGTTGCTCAAGGATCTGAACCACGTTCCCGCTGTAGAGCCGGTAAGAGCCGGGGTCCATCTGAACGAACCTTCCCCCCACGATGCAGCGGGAGGTGTCGTCCGTAATTACACCTAAGGTGTCCATCATGTAGTAGGCCTTACCGTACACGTAGGAGTTCCCCGTCAGGGTCTGGGGCCTGTAGAAGAGGAGTAGGTTCTCAACGCGGTAGTCGGTTGGGTCGTCCCCGACCGGTATGAACGGGGCTATCGGTACGTAGAAAAAGGTACTCCTTACGTACTCGCTCCCCCATATCGTATCCACGATTACCTGAGATTTGGCCTGAAATACCTTGCTCTGGCTCTGACCCTTCTCCTTGGTGGCCACGGCCACCATCTTCATGGGACCGAAGGCGAAGCGACCCTTGAGTCCGAAAAGACCCGCTCCCGCCCCCAGGGAGGAGTAGCCCGTACTGGGAAAGTCGGACACGTCTATATCTCCGGCCTGAAGGCTCTGAACTATGTCGTCGTCCGTGCCGGTGTAGGAGAGGAGGATCTTCTGTTTCCCCACGGAGGTCTCCTCCGAGTTGTGTCTGACCTCCACCTTGAGGCGATCGGTTATCTGTCCTGTTATCAGTACGTTTAAGGTCTGTTTCATGTTCAGGCCGGGGACGTTGCTCATCTGGTAGGTGTTGTTCAGGTTGCTACCTCCGGGGCTTAGCAGGTCCTCCTTGTACCCTCCTATGGATATGGTCTGCTCCCCTCTCAGGGAGACCTTACTCACACCTTCCCCTAAGAACCTCCAACGCTTCGGTATCTGTACGGGGACCTCTATGTCGGGCACGAGGCCGGATATGGCCCGGGAGGAGGAGGTGTCGTAAGGTCTGACGGTGGTCTGCCTCAGGTACTTCAGGAGGTTTATGCCGAAGAATTCCTCTACCGTTAGGACCTTCACGGTATCCTCCGTCCCGAAGTAGGAGTACAGGCCGTAGACGTGGGTGGAGTCGTAGGTGTAGGAGTAGCTGAAGCTCTCCTTCAGGAGCCTCTTCGTAAAGTAGTCCTCGTACGAAAGGAGAAACCAGAACACCTTACACGAACTCTATACCGTCAACGCTCTTTACGACGCTGCCCCTGTACAGGAAATCTATCTGCCGTAGGGCGAAGTGGTAGTCGCCCTCGTTCAGGGCGGAGACGCCGTCCATCGGGACGACAACCTTGTACCACCTTAGGGCGGCCGAACCGGCCGTATGTAGGACGCATATGTTGGCTACCGTACCCACCACCACCACGTACTCTACCCCCTTCAACCTCAACAGGTGGTCCAGCGGAGTACCGTAGAAACCGTCATAACGCAGTTTCTTTATCAGGGTATCTCCCTTTTCGGGCTTGAGGGCGGGCACTATCTCGGCCCCCCAGGTCCCGGCCACGGCGTGCTTCCCCCATATGGCGAACTCCGGATCCTCCTCGCCGTGCCAGTCCTGTGTGTAGAATACGGGCACCCCCGCCTCTCTCGCCTTAGAGAGGAGACGGGCTATAGATGGAACGGTTTTTGGGGCATCCGGGACGAACAGGGCCCCCTCAGGGTCTACGAAGTCGTTCTGCATATCCACCACTATGACCGCGCTCCTCCCAACCGGCAGGGAAACCTTATCCTTCACACTGTACTCCACCATGGAAAGGTATTATACCCCGGAAAGCTGTGGAGTGCAAGGCTCTCCCTCATTGTACCTCTATGGTAGTCCGACGGTAGGAGAAAGTCGCCGGGTTGCTTGATGCACAGCATCCAGAACCGTAGTGTCCTGCGAAAATATTGCCGTTAGTACAACCCACGATGTGTGCTGTCCGGACGGGTAGGTACCTTCCCATCTCTACTCTATCGGAACGGTTGATTTCGGTACGTAATTCCGATGTAACCGCCCGCTATGGATCCCGGCTCTACGGAGCCATCCGATTCCGTACCCTCAGGAGCATCATGAAGTTTCGGGGAACCTCCAGTATTCGGAAGGTACGGTGGTATCACTAATGCCGGTTTCATACCCAGAGTAATACCACCACGTACGCGAGGCTAAAAAACTGCCCGTTCGGGATATACTTCAATTTCTGGAACGTTAGATTGTAAAGAGGAGACCCACATCTTGAACGACTTCTACCTTCAGATGGTGTAAGTCGTGGAACGCCTTAACGGTGGTATTTTCAGGAACGCTAACAGGTACCACTTGTGCGGATTTTATACCCAAAGTAATACCCCCCTTAACATGGCGTCTGTGGTCCTTATCTACCGCGACGGGAATATCGCGGGAGTAAGTCTCACGTCGTCCCCTGTAGGCTCCACCGGAAAGACTGCACATAACAGAGATACTCCCGGAGATAACGACCTTTAAGGAACCCGGGAGCAGTATAGAGTGGGATGAGATACACCGTTTCTCCCGCCATAGAATGCGACGTGTTTCCCTTCATCCCCGACACCGTGGAGCTGGCCACCTTTCAGAGTTACGTGTATCAGAGCGTTGATATAAACTCCTGCGGAAGGAGCGACCTTGAGGCTCTACCGTTCCTTACCCCGGACCAGATAGATTCCGTCCTAAAACACAGGCCCTACTACGGATGGGAGGACTTCCTTAGACGGTCCGGCCTCCCGATGACCGTGGCCTACGCCCTAAGGGGTCTCCTGCGGTTCCGAAAGGGGCATAGGTACTCCCGGGCCTTTGCACGTATCGGCCAGCGGAAGGGAAATCCCTCTTACCTCTTCAGCTTCAAAGGATGGGACGAAGGGTACAGGGTTCGGCTCCACCTATCGGACAGGAGGAAGGCTCTATCGGTAGGGTACTTCGGAAAGGTTAGGGTAGCAGGGGGAAACTACGTGATGTCCTCCCCCTTAGGTTTTGCCGGGTACGGAGGGTTCTACTCCGGGGGTTGGGGACCCCACTACTCAATATACGCCCCACCCTCCATCGTGGTAGGGGCGGGTAAGTGGCACCTCAAGGTGGATACGGTCGGGGTCGTGGGAGGAGTTGAGGGAAGGAGCGGGGGTCTCCTTATAACCGAAGAATGGGGTGGAAAGGTGGGAGGGGTGGGATACGTACGTCAGGGCCCTCTGGTGGTTGAGGCCGCCCTGTCCCGCCGGGGTACGGGGTTCGGGGTAGGGGCCGTCAGGAACGGGGTGGGTTTCAGGTTGAGGTACGTTAAGGGGGAGGGGTTCTGGAGTGAGGGGAGCTTCCGTACGGACTACGCCCTGTGGGCTTCCGTTCCCATCGGAAGGTACGCTGTAAGGGGGTACGTATCCTCCGAAAAGAGGAGGGTCTCCATAACCCTGACGCGAGAGGGGTACCGCCTGCGCGTTGAGTACTACGAGGTGCCGAGGGTGACTCTGGGTTTAGAAGGCGTGGAGGCCGGGATATGTCCCGGATGCATGTGGGTGGGATACCGGTGGAGGTGGGGATGGGTCCGGGCCTACTCCTTCACGGAAGACGGGATACATCTATACGAGGGGGGGACCTCATCCCACCTGATAACCTCTAAGGTCGGATATAGGGCCTCCTTTGGCCTCTCGTGGAAGTACTTAGGGGCCGAAGGGTACGTGCAGAATAGAGAGGCAGGGTGGTACCTGTGGATAGCTCCGGAGATATAGCGGGCAATAGGTCGTGTAATGGTGCCTTACCCGTGGTAAGGGTATGGGACCCTATGGGGAGTAGTGCTGGCGTGTAAGACTCTCCGACGATACGGGGATCCGCGAAGGGCCCTTCTCCACCGGATACTCCGGAATCCTCCAAATAGGCCGGAACGCAGCCCGGACGGTGTGTTCCCCCTGTTCCCTCATCCTACAAGAACGGTACCTTTGACGCCGCCCTATCACCAGTATAATATCCGCTCATGGCAAAGGACAAGATAAGGGTTGCTATAGTGGGCGTGGGAAACTGCGCCTCCGCGCTGGTTCAAGGGGTTTATTTTTATAGGAACGCGAAACCGGGCGACTTCATCCCCGGAATAATGCACGTGGATTTTGGGGGGTACCACATCAGCGACATTGAGTTCGTTGCGGGTGTGGATATAGACGCCCGGAAGGTGGGCAAGGACCTCTCCGAGGCCATATTCGCCCCCCCGAACAACACCTACAAGTTCACGGACGTTCCGAAGCTCAACGCTAAGGTGTACAGGGGCATGACACACGATGGGATAGGGAAGTACCTGAAGGGCGTCATCGTCAAAGCCCCGGGACCTACGGACGACATAGCCAAGATATTCAAAGACCTTGGGGTGGACGTGGTCGTCAATTTCCTCCCCGTTGGCAGTGAGGAGGCCACGAAGTGGTACGTTGAGCAGGTCCTACAGGCCGGTGCCGCCTTCGTAAACGGTATTCCCGTGTTCATAGCCACCTCCGAGTACTGGGGTAAGAGGTTCAAGGACGCCGGTCTCCCCGTCATAGGGGACGACATCAAGTCTCAGGTGGGGGCCACCATACTTCACCGTACCCTCGTTCAGCTCTTCATAGATCGCGGTGTGAAGCTTGAGAGGACCTACCAGATAAACTTCGGAGGGAACACCGACTTCCTCAACATGCTGGAGAGGGAGAGGTTGCACTCCAAGAAGATCTCCAAGACGAACGCCGTACGCTCCCTCCTGCCTTACGACATAGGAGACGACAACATCCACGTCGGTCCTTCGGACTACATCCCGTGGCTCAAGGACAGGAAGTGGGCCTACATACGCATGGAGGGTACCACCTTCGGGAACGTACCCCTCAACGTAGAGGTAAAGCTGGAGGTGTGGGATAGCCCCAACTCCGCCGGAGTAATGATAGACGCCATAAGGGCGGCCAAGCTGGCCAAGGACAACGGTCTGGCCGGACCTATAGTGGAGCCATCGGCTTACTTCATGAAGACGCCCCCCATCCAGATACCCGATTGGGAGGCCCGTCGCAGGTTGGAGGAGTGGATAGAGAAGCACTCCGTGAAGGAGAAGAAGGGCGGAAAGAAGGATACGAAGAAGTAGTACGGCCCAGCGCCGGGCTGCAGATACCCCGCCCGAGGGCGGGGTATTTTTATGGCGGTTTTATAATAGCCTCCGTGGGACGGCCCGTGATACTCTTTGCGACGACGAATCCCCACAAGGTTGGAGAGATAGAGGCCATATTGGGCCCATGCTTTGTAGTTAAGTCCCTTCTGGACTACGGACTGACCGGACCGGAGGAGGACGGCTCCTCCCTTGAGGAGAACGCCGAGATAAAGGCTAAGTACGCCTACGAGAGAACGGGTATTCCGGCGGTGGGGGAAGACACCGGCCTTTTCGTCAGGGCGCTTAACTGGGCCCCCGGGATATACTCCGCACGCTTCTCCGGTGGTGGGGATAGGGAGAACAGGGAAAAACTCCTCTACCTCTTAGAAGGGGAGAGGGACAGGTACGCCGAGTTCCGCACGGTATTGGCGTTTCACGACGGTAAGAGAACCCTGTTCTTCAGAGGGATACTACCGGGCGAGATAACGACGTCGGAGAGGGGCGATGGGGGATTCGGATACGACCCCATATTCGTTCCCGAAGGGTACAGGCGTACCCTCGCGGAGATGTCCCCCGAAGAGAAAAACGCCATAAGCCACAGGATGAGGGCACTCATGGAGTTCCTACGCTGGATAGTCGGGGAGATGGAATAGAGGAAAGGGGGCCGTAGGCCCCCAAATCCACTATCTCGTAATCACTTTGTGCTTCCGGACGCTGTTGCCTATACGGAGCTTAAGGATATAGGTCCCGGCTGGAACCTCTCCGAAGCCGAAGGTATAGGTACCGGCAGGGAGGTAGCCCGCACTCAAGCGCTTTAAGACGCGCCCGTTTATACCGTACAGGGTGAAGCCCACGTAGGCGGGGCGGTCTAACCAGACCTCAACCTCCTGATCGTGCATACGGACGTAAGCCCCTCCCTCTCCCTCGGTGTAGTTCAGGGGAGTCCCCGGTGAGAAGCGGGAAACGGTCCCATCACCGGATCCCGTAAGGGATAGGTCGTAAGCCCCCGGGGTAGTAGGGAAGTCGGCCGAGCCGCTTACACCTGCAACGAAGAGGGTGGTGCTGTCCTGAAGAGCCCCAGCCCTGATCTCGTCGTCGTTCGTACCGCCGAGATAGGTTCCAGAGAGGAGAGAACCGCTGCTCAGGGAGAACTCGGCCACGAAACCGTCCACCAGACCGCCAAAGGTGGTATCGTATCCGGAGGGTACGGGGAAGTCCGGAGACTGTGTGTGCCCCACGACAAAACCCCTGCCGGAGGGGGATATAACGACGTCCTCCGCGGCGTCGCTGGAGCCGCCCCCTATATACGTAGAGTACAGCAGGGTGGATCCGGAAAGGGAGAGGGCGAAGGCGTCCGAGAGACCGTCAAGCGCCGTATCGTGAGCGCCGGGGGTGGTAGGAAAGTCAGAAGATTTCGTCCATCCGACCACCACGAGCTCGCCCGGCCCACTCTCGGCCAAAGCGTAGGCCCTGTCGTCGTCGCTACCGCCGACGTACGTGGAGTAGTTCAGGGAGTAGAGGTCGCTACTGAGAACGGAGACGAAGGCGTCCCTCACACCCGACAACGACCCATCGTAAGGGGAGGCTAAGGGAAAGTCAGGGGAGGAGGTCCATCCCACAACGGCCACACCGGTGGATGTCAGGCTCATACCCAGACCCCAGTCGTCCGAACTACCACCGAGGAAAGTGGAGTTTCCGGCAACGGCGAGATCCCCGGAGAAAGAGTAGAGGAAAGCATCGCTACCGCCGGAGAAGGTGGAAGAGTAGCCTCCGAGCATAGGCATGTTGGGAGAGGAGGTTCGGCCCACAGCGTATATGAGGGAGGAGGGAGATACGGCAACGTCCTCCACGGCGTCGTACTGACTCCCTCCGAGGAAGGTCGCTTCACCGAAAGATAGAGTACTGTCCAGACGTACTAAAAAGCCGTCCCCGTTCCCGGAGTAGGTGCTGAAATAGCCGCTTGAAGCCGGAAAGTCCGACGAGAAAGTGACTCCTCCCACCACCACGGTATTACCTGAAACGGATATGGCCTTACCTTCGTCGTAGTCGCTTCCGCCGATGAACAACGCCGCAAGAAGCGTGCTGAGGGTCGTATCAAAGCGAGCCACGAAGACGTCCCCACTGCCGGAGTAGAGACCCGAAGCCGGGAAGTCGCTGGACTGGGTGCTACCCACAACGTAAACCGAGGAGTTGGCGTAGGCGATGTCCGACGCTCCGTCGGAGGACGAACCTCCGAGAAAGGTTGAGGAGGAGACAGCGGACAGAACGGGGTCTATAACCAGAGAGTAGTTCGGATCGTACCCCTCAACTTCCCACGTCAGGTACTCCCCTCTCACTTGAGGTACTACCCCGTACTTCCTATCTCCCTGAAAGGCGTACCCGTGGGAAATGACTACGGAGACCTTCCGGGAGGTCACAAGGACTTTGCCGTCCCTCACGGTTATATCTCCACCCTCCACTTTCAACGCCGCCCGTGTGGGAGGTACCCCGGCGGGTATTACCCACTGGAGTTCAAGCTCTCCGCCTTCACCCCCCGTAAGGACGACCTCTACCCCCCTATTTCCGGACACCCATCTAACCGCTTTGAAGGAGGGAGCTACCACCTTTTTACCGGTGGGCCCCACGTAGGTGAAGGTCGCTTTCGTTCTGTAGCGGGGCGATACTCCCGATACGCCGGGAAAGGTTATACGCACGTCCCCTATAAGGATACCGTCCCTTACCACCACCACGTCCCCCGGAAAGGTTGAAAAGAGAACCTCCTCCGAGAACTGTCCCTCATTTCTGACGATATGAGTGCTCACCGAGGCACTCAACGCCACAGGCAGCAGGAACGTTCCTGCCGCTGCTAAAATTTCTCTCATACATCCTCCTTTTGTTGATGCAGGGGTATTATACGGTCCGGGGAAGTTAAAAGCAACCGGTTATCAACTTTCGCCAGATATGATGGAACGGTACCACTCCGGGTACGAAGCCGGCACGAGCAGTACCGCTACCTCATGAACCTTGCGACGGCCAGAAGTATCCCCGCCAGCGCCACGAACTGACCCACCCAGAAGACGAACATCCACCTTATTACCGTGGCTACTATACCCCGTATCTCCGCCCTCAGCCTCTCCATATCCGTGCGAAGCCTCTCCATGTCGGTACGGAGGCTACCTATCTCCGCCTGCATATCACTGCGAAGACTCTCTATCCGCTCTGTCATATCGGATCTCACGCCCTCTATACGATTTACGGCGTCGGCGTGGGTCTTCTCTATCTTCTCCGTCATATCACTGCGAAGACTCTCTACCCGCTGGGTCATATCGGATCTCACGCTCTCTATTCGTTCAGTCATATCGGATTTCACGCCTTCTATTCGCTCGGTCATATCACCACGGAGCTTCTCCATATCGGCACGAAGGCTGCCCATTTCGGTTTGGACGTCTGACCGTAGTTTCTCCATATCGGTACGGA
>CAYYQD010000030.1:0-17499 GCA_964473735.1 uncultured bacterium | reverse complement strand
GAGGAGAGGGCGATAGAGGTGTGGGTTCTAAAAGAGGGCAAATATCACCTTCACAGCGTCTCAGAGGGCGATGGCAGGGTGAAGAGCGAGGTCCTTAAGGGTTTTGAGGTGGAGGTGAAGGGGGTGTTCGGGGGTTGATCTGGGGCGTTGTTCCAACGGCAGAAGCGGGGACGCATCCCAACGGAACGTCTCTACACCGAAGTAAGATGGCCAAGGGCCACTTTGAGGGCGTTCAGGGCTACGCTACTGCACTTAGGCCTTAGCCTCACCAGCTCTTCCCCTATCATACCGGAGATGTCCTCCAGAGTAAGGTCCCTAACCTCCTCTACGCTCATCCCTTTCACCCTGTCCATGAGCATATCGGCCACACCCTGACTTACGGTGCAACCCTCCCCCTCAAATCTTGCTTCAACTACCCTTCCATCCCTGACCTTCACGAAGACCCTGACCACGTCCCCGCACCCGGGGTTCCCAAAGGCCCCCGTCAGTACCCCTTCCCCCTTTACTTTGCCCCTGTTCTTCGGCTGCCTGTACCGGTACAGGAGCTCCTCCACGATCCAGTTCAAGGCTCCTCCCCCCTCCTTATAGGAACCCTCACCATGTTGCCCCACTCCGTCCACGATCCGTCGTAGTTGCGCACCTCCGGATACCCGAGCAGGTACTTGAGGACGAACCACGTGAGAGCGGACCTCTCCCCTATACGGCAGTAGGTTATAATTTCCCGGTCGGGCGTTATACCCCTTCCCTCGTACAGCTTCCTCAACTCCTCCTCCCCCTTGAAGGTCCAGTCCTCGTTGACGTTCAGGCTCCACGGGACGTTTATGGCGCCGGGTATGTGTCCCCCTCGTTGTGCCCCCTCCTGCGGGTAGTCGGGCATGTGCAGGAGCCTGCCGGAGTACTCGTCCGGAGACCTGACATCCACTAAGGCGAAGTCCTCACCGAGGAGCAACCTCTGGAGTATATCCTGTGCGTAGGCCCTCACGTCCTCGTCAGGTGGAGAGGCTACGTACCTGGTGGGCGGATAGGTGGGTACCTCCTTGCTCTTCGGCTTACCCTCCATCTCCCATCTCTTTCTGCCACCGTCCATTATCCTCACGTCCCTATGGCCGTAATACTTCATGAGCCAGAAGAAGTAACAGGCCCACCAGTTGGCCTTGTCCCCGTAGAGGACCACCGTGGTGTCGTTGGATATACCGAGCCGGGACATCAGCCTCTCAAACCCTCTCCTATCCACGACGTCCCTGACGTCCTGTCTTTGGGCGTCCCTCTCCCATACCACCTGCACCGCCCCCGGTACGTGCCAGTCGTGATAAAGCAGGACGTCCTCACTCACCTCCACCACCCGGACGTTGCTATCCCTCAGATGTTTCAGAACGAAGTCCGTGCTAACTATAACCTTCTCCCTCATAGGGGGAGATTATAAACCCGACATAAAAGGTCAGGATTTTCCGGCTTTTGGAGTACGGTTCCCCATGAGGTACGACCTTAAAATCCCAAACCTTTACGGATATGAAGAAGAAGTACGTGACCACCTCCGGCATTGAGATAAAGGAACTCTACACGGAAGAGGACCTGAAGGACTTTGACCCCAAGGAGAAACTGGGTCGTCCGGGAGAGCCCCCATTTACGCGGGGCGTCTACCCTAACATGTACAGGGGAAGGCTATGGACGATGCGACAGTACGCCGGATTCGGTACCGCCAGACAGACCAACGAGCGCTTTAAGTACCTCCTGGCGCAGGGTCAGACGGGCCTCTCCCTTGCCTTTGACCTGCCAACGCAGCTGGGGTACGACGCCGACCATCCCATGGCCGAGGGCGAGGTGGGGAAGGTGGGGGTATCCGTCTCCACGATAGAGGACATAAGGGAGGTGTTTGAGGGGATAGATCAAGGGAAAGTTTCCACCTCCATGACCATAAACGCAACGGCCTCTATACTACTGGCCTTCTATACCTTGGTCGCGGAGGAGAAGGGAGCGAAGAGGGAGACACTGAGGGGCACCCTCCAGAACGACATGCTCAAGGAGTTCGCCGCCCGCGGGAACTACATCTACCCCGTGGACGAGTCCGTAAAGCTGTCAGGGGACATAATTGAGTTTACGGCCAGGTACATGCCCAAGTGGAACCCCATATCCATATCGGGATACCACTACAGGGAGGCCGGAGCGACGGCCGTTCAGGAGCTGGCCTTTACCTTCGCCGATGCCATAGCCTACGTTGAGGAGGTGAGACGCCGGGGCCTTGACGTGGATTCCTTCGCCGCCCGACTATCCTTCTTCTTCTCCGCCCAGATAACCTTCTTTGAGGAGATAGCCAAGTTCAGAGCGGCGAGGAGGATATGGTACCGGATAATGAAGGAGAGGTTCGGTGCCAGAAACCCCAAGAGCATGCGCCTCCGCTTCCACACCCAGACGGCCGGTAGCTCCCTGACGGCCCAGGAGCCTCTGAACAACGTCGTGCGTACAGCCTACGAGGCCTTAGCCGCCGTCTTAGGCGGTACCCAGAGCCTGCACACCAACTCCTACGACGAGGCCCTATCCCTACCCACGGAGGAGTCTGTACTTCTGGCCCTCCGTACCCAGCAGATAATAGCCTACGAGACGGACGTGCCAGACACCGTGGACCCCCTCGCCGGCTCCTACTTCGTGGAGAAACTAACCGACGAGATAGAGGAGAGGGTATGGGAGTACCTTGAGAAGATAGACGCCTTAGGAGGGGCTGTAGAGGCCGTAAAGAGGAGGTACTTCCAGCGGGAGATAGAGGAAGCCGCCTACCGCTATCAGAAGGAGGTGGATGCAGGCGAAAGGGTGATAGTGGGTGTCAACGCCTTCAAGAGCGAGGGAGCGGAGAGGTCGGACATAGAGATATTCAGACTGCCGGAGGAGGAGATAGAGAGGCAGATAGAGAGGGTGAAGAGGTACAAGAGAGGCAGAGGAAAGGAGCACGTTAGAGCCCTGAAGGACCTGCAGAAGGCTGCACGGAGCAGGAGCGAAAATCTGGTACCTTACGTGTTTGAGTGCGTTAAGGCGAGGGCCACCTTAGGCGAAATATCGGACGCCCTTAGAGAAGTATGGGGAACGTACGACGGATCGTAACCTTTCTGGCCCTCTTCGTCCTCTTCTGGGTGATGGCCAACCCCGACGACCCTTCCGTCCCGGGACTCGTAGCCTCAAAGAACTACGCTTTTATTCTGGCCGTATCGTGGTTCGGAACCTTAGCAGGAATAGCGTCCAACGGTGTCCGTAAAGGGGACGACCTGATGGACGCCATAATGGTATCCTTTTTCCTGCTTAGCGTTTTTGAGGTTATGTACTCCCTGTCCCTTGGAGGGAGGGTGATAGCCCTCCACCTTATACCCATGCTCTACTCTACCTACTTCTTAGGCAGGATGGCCGACTGGAAGGCGTTTGAGAGGTACCTACCCTACGTGTTCGCCCTGGGTATCCTGTTCGTTTTCCTGAGTAGCGCGTATCAGATGATAATGTACGCTGGAATGCAACTGCGCTTCGGAACACGGACGGCCTTCTTCGCGCCCGTCGGTATAACCTTCGGCACCTACATGTTCAACCGGGAACGCCCTCTGTGGAAGAAGGGTATATTTCTGGGAACCGTCCTGCTCTCCTCCGTCGTTCTCTTACTCTTCGGCAACCGAACGGCCTACCTGTCCGTATTCGTACTCCTGCTGATACTACTCTGGGGTAGTCGTAGAGCCCGAAACCTGAAGTCCATGCTACTCACCATCGGTGGAATGGTAGCGTCCGGGGTGGGTAGCGTCCTGACGTTAGGCACCCTGTACGTAGGTCCCGTCTTCATAACGTACGTTTTAAACCGCTTTCTATCCATCTTCACGCGTTTAGGAAAGGGAGAGGACCCCTCCGTTATGGTACGCAAGTACGACATCGCCAGCGCCATGGAGAGGTGGGGATGGCAGCCCTTCTTCGGTAGGTCCATATCGGACTACATGCTCAGAGGGTTGGAAGGGAGCAAGCTCCTCTTCGTTGATAACGCCTACGTGACCTTTCTGTGGAAGTACGGCGCTGTAGGACTTATGGTCTTTTTAATCCTGATCGGATACGCCCTGTACCTGTCCCTACACCTGTTTCGGAGAGAGGTTAGCCCCTTTAACACCTTTCTCATCCTGCTCCTCGCCGACCTGATCGTGATCTCCATATCCACGTCCGTCTTCACGACCTACGTGCACGTTGCCGCCCTCTCCCTACTCTTAGGTGTAGCCTCCTCCAAACGTGCTTCCTTTTCTGCCGTATAATACCCAAACACGGTAAGTGATGGTTCTGTTCCTATCCTTCACCTTCATAAGCGTGGACGAGGCGGTTCAGAAGATGGACAGCTTTACGATCGTAGATGTACGCAGCTCCTACGAGTACCGTATAGAGCACATAAAGGGAGCGCTCTCCGCGCCGCTCCGTTTTCTGCCCGAGCATATAAAGAGGGGAATAATACCCAGAGATAAGCCCGTACTCTTCTACTGCGGTTGCCCCCACCACCTCTCCACCTTAGGCGCCCGGACGGCCGAGGGCATGGGGTTCAGAAACGTGTACGTTCTTGACGAGGGTTTCTTCGTGTGGAGGGATAAGGGGTACCCTACGGAGGGTGAGAGGAAAGGTGAGAAACCCAACTACTTCTACGTAAAGGGCAACGTCAAGCTTGACGGTATGCCCTACAAGTACGGGCGTATATTCTTCGTTGAAAAGAGGCACGGTCAGGTTGAGGCGGAGATGACGGACGGAAAGGGGAACTACGAGGGACGCCTACCCTTCTACGATATAGGGCCGGGTGATACGGTTATCCTTTACGTAGGGACCTTTGAGAACGCCGTCGTCTTCACCCTCCCCCCCAGGAGGAAGGGAAAGAGGTGGGGGGCGGTTATAAACGTTGAAGACGGATCGTTAAAGGTGAAGCCCCTGTAGAGTATCTCTGCGGGGAATTGGAAAAAGGAGGAGTGTATGGCTGTATCGCTTGAGGAACTTCAATCCAAGAGGATGTCGGAGCTCTACGAGATGGCTAAGGAGCTCGGCATAGAGGACTACGCCGAGCTGGAGAGGGAGGAGCTCATAAAGAGGATCTTAGACGCCGAGAGCAGGAAGGAGGGGTTGGTGTGGAAGGAGGGAGTGCTGGAGATCCATTCCGAGGGGTTCGGATTCCTGCGCAACCCCATAAACAACCTGATGCCCGGGCCGGACGATGCCTACGTTGCTGCCTCCGTTATAAAGAAGCTGGGGCTACGCCCCGGGGACTACGTTGAGGGTTTTGCCAGGCGGCGTACGGACGACAGGGTGAAAAACGACCCCATGGTACGTATAATAAAGGTCTCCGGTTATCCGGTTGAGGAGAGCAGATCCCGGCCCGTGTTTGAGAAGCTCACCCCGTACTACCCTACCGAAAGGATACGCCTTGAGAACCCGGAGGACGACGACGTATCCATGCGGGTCGTAGACCTATTCGTACCCGTTGGCAAGGGACAGAGAGGTCTCATAGTGGCACCCCCGAGGTCCGGTAAGACCGTCCTGTTGCAGAAGATAGCCAAATCCATCGTTCGGAACCACCCGGAGGTCCACCTGATAATCCTCCTCATAGACGAGCGACCGGAGGAGGTGACGGACTTTCAGAGGGTGGTACCACAGGCGGAGATATTCTACTCCACCTTTGACCAGACACCGGAGAGACACACCCACATGGCGGAGCTGGTCTTAGACAGGGCGAAGAGGTTGGTGGAGGCCAAGAGGGACGTCGTCATACTCTTAGACTCTCTCACCCGCCTCACACGGGCTTACAACCTCCTGACTCCCTCCACGGGCAAGACCCTCTCCGGAGGTATAGAGTCCTCCGCCTTCGTAAAACCTAAGAAGTTCTTCGGGGCCGCCCGGAACATAGAGGAAGGCGGAAGCCTCACCATACTGGCGACGGCCCTTATAGAGACCGGCTCCCGGATGGACGAGGTGATATTTGAAGAGTTCAAGGGTACGGGGAACATGGAGCTGGTCCTCAGCCGTCAGCTGGCGGAAAGGCGTATATTCCCCGCCATAGACCTTCACCGCTCCGGCACCCGTAAAGAGGAGCTGATCCTCACACCGGAGGAGTTAGAGAAGGTCTGGCTCATACGTAAGGTTATATCCAGTCTATCCCCCGTGGAGGCCATGGAGGTCATAAAGCGGAGGATGGAGAAGTACATGACTAACGCCGAGTTCCTCCAGTCCCTATCCTACGAGCCACTTGAGGTACCCACAAAGGAGAGCATATACGGATGAGAAAGGTTGAGGCTCTGGTCTTTGACCTGGACAACACCCTGGTGGATTTCATGCGTATGAAGAGGGAGGCCGTGCGGGCGGCCTCCGAGGCCATGGTGGGGGCGGGTCTGAAGATGAAGCCGGAGGAGGTGTACGAGGAGGTCTTCCACATATACGATAAGGAGGGGATAGAGGATCAGAGGGTCTTCAACAAGCTCCTTGAGAAGATCCTCGGCCGGATAGACTGGCATATCTTAGCCGCCGGTATCGTGGCTTACCGTAAGGCCAAAGAGGCCAACCTGCGCCCCTACCCCAACGTGCGCAAGCTCTTAGTGGAGCTCCTCAAGAGGGGGTACAAACTCGCCGTCGTCTCGGACGCCCCTCGCCTTCAGGCCTGGACCCGGTTGGTTGAGTCTTCCCTTGACCCCTTCTTTGACGCGGTGGTAACCTACGAGGATACCTACGAGAGGAAACCGGCGGCTGCCCCTTTTAAAAAGGCCCTCTCCCTCTTGGGGGTTGATCCCGGAAGGGCGGTCATGGTGGGGGACTGGGCAGAGAGGGACGTGGTAGGTGCCAAGACCATCGGAATGATAACCGTTTTCGCCCGCTACGGCGATTCCTTTGGCACCCAGAACTCCGGTGCGGACTACGAGGTGGATGACCCCCTTGAGATCCTGTCGGTCGTAGAAGGTCTTAACGGCCGTTCGGGTGTAGAATAGGGATGTTATGTTATTTACGGAGGTGATGGAAAGACTTGAGGTTGAGGAGAGGGCCCTGAAGGATGGGAGGGGCTCAAGGATGAACTGGAGGATACTGACGATCCTCTACTGCATTAAAGTCGGAAACTACGGAAATCTGCTTACCCTCCTGCTTGACCTCTCCGAGAGGGCGCTCCGTGGTGAGAGGTTCTCCCGTTCCCTTATGACGGAGATGTACGGCGACTTCAGAAACTTCCTCAAAGGTCTGGGGGAGGAAAGCAGGGACTACTTCCGCGGAGAGATGACGGGGATATCCGATAGGGTTGAGGCCTACGGGCACTGGTGGTGGAGGGAGATGCTCTCGGCCGTAGGGTAAGAGGGTATGCCGGTATGGTTTAACCTATTCGTTGGAATATCCTCCTATACCTACTCGGGGGTCCTGTACCGGTACGGAGGACAGTCCTACTCCTTAGGGGGGAACGACGCGTGGGGTAGGGGGAGGTTCCACCCTTACGGGGTACGTGTGGGGTTCCGGAACGGAACGCTCATAGGTATGGACTACCGATCCGGAGAGGTGGCCCGGGCGTGGAGAACGGTTGGGGGTATAGACGTGGACGACGGAAACCGGATGTGGGCCCTTGACCTGCTCGTCGGGAGGAGGTGGAGGTTCCCAATGAACCCTTACTTCGTCGCCCACCTATCCGTGTCAATGGCCCTGAGAGGATCGGTTTTCACCGACGACCCCGACTTCCCTTCGGATACGGAGGAGACCACGATGGGCTACGGCGCCGTGGTTAAGGGACTCGGTGGGATAATCTACACCCCGAAACCCCACGGAGGATGGGGGATAGGGGCCAACCTGATCCTGGACCTGGTCCCTTTCACCCTGTACCGTGGACGGGACTTCGTATGGACCCCCCTTATGGGGCAGGCCCTCGGCGGTAGCCTATCCGTAGTGTGGGAAAAACTTCCGTAGAATAGGGGGTGTTCTTCCTCCCCTTCTGCAACCCGGTACATCCCCTGTTCGGGGCCTCAAACTGCGAGACCTACACCTACTCCTTCTACGAGGACGCCGCGTACCTTCTGGTTGAGGACTTCGTCTCCCTCCCACCCTATTCCGGTAGGGTGCGCACGGACCTCTATACGGACAAGCTCTTTCCCCTGACCTCGGACGCCCGGTACCAGAAGGTGGGGGTAAGGTTCTCATCTCCCAACATGGTGGGGGAGGCCTTTACACGCAGGAACGCCCTTACGGAGGACTACGCCTTCGGGATATACGGACGGTGGAGGAACTTCGGAGGGTACGTGTATAGGGGAAGCGAGTACCCCTTCTCCGGGCAGGGGGCTCTCCTCTCACTGTCATGGCGTTTCCTCTCCCTTACCGGGGGGGTGGCGGAAGGCGGGCCAGCTGTGGGGTTCCAGATGGGAGAAAGCCTGTACCTTCGGGGAGTAGCGTACGCCGGTAAGGACACCTTAGCCGGTGTGGGTGTCGGAAGTACGGGTTCCTCCTACGACCTCTTCGCCGTCGTGGGGGACGGGGCGATGCTAAGGGGTACCTACGTGGGGAGGATAAACGTACTGGGTGAGTACATCAGGAGCCACAGGTTAAACGTGGGTAGGCTGGCGGCCTTCGGTCGTGATGCCGGAGTGGGGGTAATAGCGGGCACGTGGGAAGGGTTCAGGGGGTACGAGGTTCAGACCTACGTTAGCCTCAGGTGGCGACTTCTCCGGTTTAAAGGGGCCCTGAGTGTCAGAAGCGACAGTACCTACACCTACAGGGTTGAGGCCGTCCCCATCCCCTTCGCCCTGGGGGACGTACTCACGGTAGAGCCCACTCTCATCGCCTACGAGACCCCGTACGCCGGGTGGTACTCCGCCGGTCTCTCTCTGACCTTTTACGAGGACCTGACTCTGGCCCTGTTCTACGACTTAGGTACCTACGATAACGGTGTCCGGGTAAAGGTAGTATGGACACTGTGGGATTGAGGCTCCACCGTACAATTGCACGTCAATGCCGTTTAAGTACGTCATAATCCCGCCCTCGGAGGGTGAGTACGAACCGGAGGGTGTGCCCCTTACCCGACCTTTCAGGCAGTTCCTGTACAATCGCTTGAGGGATGGATTGGACCTATCGGCCCTCAACCTCCGCAGGGGGTACGACCCCCTCCTGATGGAGGGGATGGAGGAGGCCGTAGAGCGCGTAAAACGGGCCATCCGCAGGGGAGAGAGGATCCTGATACACGGGGATTACGATACCGACGGCTTAACTGCCCTGTCCCTGATGTTCTACGCCTTAGCGTGGGTGGGGGCGGACGTCGTACCCTTCGTACCGGATCGCTTTACGGACGGGTACGGACTCTCCCGCAGGGGTGTCATACGGGCCAGAGAGTTGGGAGCGAAGGTGATCCTGACCGTAGATTGCGGTGTCTCCTCCCACAGAGAGGTGGCCATGGCCCGGGAGATGGGTATTGACGTGATAATAACCGACCACCACCAGCTGCCGACGGACCTACCGGAGGCCGTAGTGGTACATCCGAACCTGGGAGCCTACCCGTACACGGGTCTTACCGGCGTGGGAGTGGCCCTTAAGTTCGCCATAGCCCTGTACGAGGCCCTTGGGGAGGATAAGGGAAAGCTCTACCACCTTCTGGACTTAGTGGCGGTGGGTACGGTGGCGGACGTGGGTAGCATGTTGGGGGAGAACAGGCTTCTGGTCAAGCACGGCCTTTACCTGATGAACAGGGGGATAGAGAGTGGAGGAAAAATAGGAAACGACGGCCTTCTGGCCGTGATCCGTAGGAGTAGGGCCGGGTACCCCGTGGGGGCGTGGCACGTATCGTGGCTTATAGCCCCCAGAATAAACGCCGCCGGGAGGATGGGGAGGACGGACGTGGCCCTTAACCTACTTCTCGCGAACAGGCGGGAGAGGGCTATGGCCTGGGCGGAAGAGCTGGAGAGATTGAACGATCAGAGGAAGAGAAAGCAGGAGAAGGTCCTACAGGCGCTCCGTGGGAGGGTTAATCACTCCTCTCCCATAGTCTTCGTCGTGAGTGGGGACGTAGATGAGGGTATAGCCGGTATAGTGGCCATAAGGCTGATGGAGGAGTTCGGCAAGCCCACCGCCGTCGTATCCGTATCCGATGGCGTAGCCAAGGGTTCCATGAGAAGCATCGCACCTTTCAACGTGTACGAAGCCCTGAAGAGCGCGGAGGGACTCTTCTCCGAGAACGAGAACTTCGGGGGGCACACTCTGGCCGGAGGCTTCAGGATAAGGGAGGAGAAGCTGGACGACCTCCGAAGGGCGCTGGAGTCCTACGCCCGGAGCGTATCCGTAAACGGCGAGTTCGTAAGGACCGTGAAGGTGGATGCCCACCTCAAGGTAGAGGAGATGGACCACAGCTTCTGGGAGGATATGGCCCGTTTCCGGCCCTATGGACACGGCTTTCCCTCCCCCGTATTTGCACTACGTCTGAAGGACCGCCCCACCGTACTGAACGGGCCTACGACTTACCTTGAGCATTACGAAAAGAGACGCCACTTCCGTCTCCGGGTGTTAAACCCACCTATCGCCGGTGAGGAGGTGGTTGTGACTAACCTGCGCTTTAAAAACGGCGTAGTCTTTGGAGACGTTATAGGTAGCCTGTAGAGGTCAGTTTAAAAGGTCCCATACCTTATACACGCTCCCCGCCCCCTGAAGTAGTACGACGTCCCCTTCGCGCACCGTCCCTTTAATTACCTCCGCCGCCTCCTCCAGACTCCCCACCATCCTGACGTTCTCGTATCCCAGATGCCTCATGTGGTCGTATATGAGCCTGCTGCTTACCCCCGGGATCTCCCTCTCACCGGCGGGGTAGATAGGCAGGAGGATGACGCTGTCGGCTCCGGTTAGTACCTCGGCGAAGTGTTTGTACAGGTCCCGGGTACGGGTGTACCTGTGGGGCTGGAAGACCACCACCACCCTGCCCATCTTTCTGGCCACGGACAGTACGGCTCCGATCTCCGTGGGATGGTGGCCGTAGTCGTCTATAACGGTTGCCCCGTTGACCTCGCCCTTTATCTCAAACCTCCTCCCCACTCCTTTGAAACTTCCTAAGCTCTCTGCCGCTGCCTTCAGGTCCAGACCGAGCTCCCACGCCACTCCCAACGCGGCCAGGGAGTTTCTGACGTTGAAGACGCCGGGGACGTTCAACCTTACCCCCGTAATCCGGTGGCCATCAACTATGAGGTCGTACTCCGACGTGAGTCCCTCCGTTCTGACGTTCGCCGCTCTAAAGAAGTTATCCTCTCCCAGACCGTACGTGAATACCCGCCTCTCAACGAACGGGAGGACGTGCCGGGTGTTCTCATCGTCTCCACAGGCCAGAACCGCCCCGTAGAACGGTACCCGGTTGGCGAAGTCTATGAAAGCGAGTTTCAGGTTGGCCATACTCCCGTACGTGTCTATGTGCTCCCTGTCTATGTTCGTTATGACGGCCACGGTGGGAAGGAGCTTGAGGAAGGACCTGTCCGACTCGTCGGCCTCGGCCACTAAGTAATCCCCGCTCCCGTACATCCCCCCCGTACTGACCTCCCGCAGTATCCCGCCCACTATCACGGTGGGGTTGGTGTTTAAGGCCTTGAGTACGTGCCCCACCATGGAGGTGGTAGTGCTCTTACCGTGAGCACCGGCCACGGCTATTGAGAACTTCACCCGCATGAGCTCCGCCAGCATCTCCGCCCTTTGAACTATCGGAATACCCATATCGCGGGCGGCCTGTATCTCCGGGTTGTCGGGGGGTATGGCCGACGAATACACCACCAGATCCGCCCCCCTGACGTTGTCGTACCTATGGCCGTAGAAGACCTTTATACCTAAGTTCTCAAGCCTGATCGTAGTCTCCTTGCGGTTTATGTCGGAGCCTTGAACGACGAAACCGATACGATGGAGTATCTCGGCGATGCCGCTCATTCCGGACCCACCTATGCCCACCATGTGGATCCTGTTGAAACGCGTACGGGGAAGGAGGAGCATCGGTGGGGAATTATAGAGTGGAGGCGTAATCCGGGATGGCCACGGAGCTTTTCAGACCTCACCTCCACATGGAGGGGTGCAGTTCTCCTTCGCGCATGAACGTATGAAAGGTGAGATAATACCATCCATCGGGTTATAGGGAAGTGGAACTTGCTGACGGTTCAATGTGGTACTTCTTTAGCCCGCAGCCGATCCGGAAGGTTCTATTGTGCCCCCGCTTCCTTCAACGGGTCGGATTCACTCTTTCTTAAATCGTTCATGGACTACGAGAGCAACGACCTTTGGGAACCGTACGCACCTTTTGAGGGTGTCTTCGTTCTCCATCGGCTACACGCATAAGGCAAAAATCCGCATCCGGATGGGATATACACCGCCCTAACTCGGATCCCTCTCCTTCGGTATGCCGTCGTCCGGAGGAATTCATTTCGGAACAATCGCCGCGAGTTTCAAGATCGTTAGAGCGTTGGGTATGGCGTATCGCCGGCCTGACCACTCAACCACGGGTTTCTGGACTTCCTGCGCTCTAAAGGACCCCCACCCCTATAGGTGAGGTTGTCGCGAGCTACGTCTTTCCTCCCTCCGGTTAAGGCGTTTTATACACCAAACTTTACATAAATGCTGTGAGGTGTGTTTCACCTTTACAATACGTGCTATGAAATTTGGGACACTAACGGTCGCGATACTAACTTCGGCCCTTCCGGTCAGTAGCCTTGGGGCCGGGGTTCTGAAGTTTGAGATAGACCCAGCCCATACCTCCATAACCTTCAAGGTCAGGCACATGATGGTTTCCACCGTCGTGGGGACCTTCCATCGCTTTGGAGGACGGATAGAGATGGACACCTCCGACATAACCAAAAGCCGGGCGTACGGATGGGTTGATGTGGCGAGCATAGACACCCGGAACAGCCGCAGGGACGACCACCTGCGTAGCCCGGACTTCTTCAACGTGAAGAAGTACCCCAGGATGAGTATGGCGGTGAAGAGGATATACAAAAAGGGAGAGGAGTGGTGGGCCGACGCCGACCTCACCATCAAGGGAACGACCCGGAGAGTCTCCTTCCCCTTTAAATGGTACGGCCCCGTAAAGGATCCGTGGGGGAACCTGCGCATAGGGATAGAGGCCCGGTTCAAGATAGACCGGTACGACTTCGGGATAACGTGGAACAAGACGATGGAAACGGGAGGGTTGGTCGTCGGTAGGGAGGTGGAGGTTGAACTAAACGTGGAGGCTATCCATAAACCTTAGGTTATTCTCCGGGCCTTCGGTATCTGATTCTTCACCCTTCTGCCGTCGTAAAGACCCGACCCCACCACATCCTCACCGTACATGACTATCACCTGCCCCCTCTCCACCCCTTCCACCTCCCCCACTTCCAGATCCAGCCCTTTCAGATAGGCCTCCAGCTCCTCATCCCCTATCCTTACTATGTTCTTGGTGGCCCACCTGCCGAATATCTGAAGTACGGCCGTAGTCAGCTTAGGCCTCTCCATACCGCCCCGGGCGAAACGTAGCCCCATACGATTTACGTACCGCATATCCGGAACGTCCCCGGACACTATCCACACGTCCCTCCCCTTAGAGAAGAATCTGTACCCCTCAAACACCTCTCGCTTTATACCGAACCTCTCCTCGGCGTACTTTAGAACTGCCTCAATCATCTCTCCCCGAGCTGTCTCTTCACCTTTTCAAGGGCCATCCGGGCCCTCTCGTGGTTGGGGTCGTACCTGAGGGCCGCCTCAAAGTGAAGTTTTGCTTCGCGAAGGTCCCCGTTGGCGTAGGCCTGAAGGCCGAGTTTGTACTCCCTCTCGGCCGCCTCCCTATCAACCGCCCTCCTCTCGGAGGAGGTCCGGGTGCCGTTTTCCCCTTTACGGGTTTCCACCCCCTCCCTCCTCTCCCTTTCTACCGGAGGATTAGGAGAGACCTCCGCCTTTTCCGGGACTTCCCTCTTCACGACCACCTCCCTCTCGGGGGGCTCGGGGAAGTATATAGCCCTCAGACCGAAGGAAAGCGCTGGGTGGGATCTTCCACCGAAGGACCTCACCACGAGGGGGGCAAACTCAAAGCCCAAGGAAAGTTTGTCCGTAGCCCTCATCTCGGCACCCAACAGGACCTTTACACCCAGACCGACGTCTCCACCCCCAATCACCCTTACTCCCGTCAGGACCCCACCCCCCATATACACGGAGACCTCCTCCGCTACAGGCACCGTAATGGCTACGTCCCCCATGAGATGGAGGTTCAGGTAGGAGAACGTTCCGCCTATACCCGTACCGCCCCTGAAGTTAAGTGTCAGGTCATCGTACGTAAAGTAGTACCTGATACCTCCGCCGATCGGGTCTCCCAAAAAACCCTCGTAGGCCACGTAGGAAGAGAGGATTAGGTTTAACACGACCTTCTATTTTATAACCGATACGTCCTTAACATTACCGGCTCATGCTCACCCTTTTGTTGAGCCATTCGGCCCCAAAGCTGTTCGTGGTGGTCGTATTTGACCAGTTCAGATACGATTACATAACCCGATTTTACCCCTACTTCGGAGAGGGGGGGTTCCGCAGGGTGATAGAGAACGGTACCTCCTTTACGAACTGCCACCACACCCACGTACCGACCTTTACGGCGCCGGGCCACGCCACAATATCAACGGGTACAACCCCCAGATACCACGGAATAGTGGCCAACATGTGGTACGACCCCCACACCCTTAAGAGGGTGTATGCCGTCTCCGACCCCACTGTCAAAGCCGTCGGTGGGAGGTACAGGTACGGTGAGTCCCCCCGAAACCTCCTTACCAACACCGTTGGAGACGAGCTGCGTCTGAAGACGAACTTCAGGGGTAAGGTGGTAAGCCTGTCTTTGAAGGACAGGGCGGCCATTCTCATGGGGGGGAAACTGGCCAACATCGCCGTGTGGTTCAGTACGGAGGACGGCCACTTCGTAACCAGCACCTACTACACCGACAGGGCTCCGAGGTGGTTAGAAGGCTTTAACGCGAAGAGACCGGCGGACAGGTACTTCCACAAAAAGTGGAAGAGGATAGGTCCCAAGGAGGCTTACTCCCTCGCTATGGAGGGGGACTTCCCCCACGTCCTGGGAAAGGACTCCAAACGCCCGGATAGTAAGTACTACCGCGAGCTCAAGGCCACACCCTTCGGGAACGATTTGCTATTGGAGCTGGTAAAGGCGGCGGTGAAAGGTGAGGGGCTGGGGAAGGATACCGTCCCGGACCTCCTCTTCGTGAGCTTCTCCTCCAACGATTACGCCGGCCACATCTACGGTCCCTACAGCGAGGAGGTGGCCGACATGGTCCTCCGATCCGACAGGGTGCTGGCAGAACTGCTCAACTTCCTTGATAGGGAGGTGGGTAAGGGAAACTACGTCCTAACTCTGACTTCGGATCACGGTGTGGCTCCGGTTCCGGAGAGGGTGAAGCGTTTAAACGCCAAGAGGATTCCCAGCGATACCCTGAAGAGGGTCATAGAGGAGGCCCTAACCCGACGCTACGGTAAGGGAAAGTGGGTACTCTACGCCTCCTTCCCCTGGATATACCTCAACGACACCCTGCTCGCCAAAAGGGGCTCCCTATCCGAGGCCCGGAGGGTGGTCAAGGAGGCCCTGATGGGAGTAGACGGCGTGATGCGGGTCTTCACCAGGGAGGAGCTCCTTAAGGGAGGTTTCCCCGAATGGGACAGGACGGCCGTGTTCCTGTATAACGGTTTCAATCCGGAGAGGTCCGGGGACCTCGCCGTAATACCGAAGTCCTTCACCCTCATCGGCTCCCACTACGTCGGAACGAACCACGGTACCCCCTACACCTACGACACCCACGTGCCTCTGGTCTTCTACGGGACGGGAATACCCCATAGGGAGGTGTCCGATTTCTGCTCCACTACGTCCATAGCCCCAACGGTCGCCCACATCCTGAGGATGGAGTTTCCGGCCTCGTCCGTGGGGGGTGTCCTGAGGGTCAGGTGACCCGGTTTGAAAACGGAGGCTAATGGGAACGGATTTATAGCGGTACGGTATTCGGAAAGGTACTATTTCTTCCGCCAGTGGTGATAAAGACAGACACGGATTGAAAGATGAAAGTGTTTTGTCCCCGTACTTATGGCACCATCAAGGTGGAATTTCGCCGGTAGAATTATCCCTTGGAAGTGAAGTTCAACAGCGTTGAGGAGGCTCTTGAGGATCTACGTGAAGGTAAGCCCATAATCGTCGTGGATGACCCCCAGCGGGAGAACGAGGGGGATTTCGTTGCGGCTTCGGAGAAGATAACCCCGGAGGTGGTGAATCTCATGGCTAAAAGGGGGGGCGGTCTCATATGCGTCACGATGACCGAGGAACGTTTCCGGGAGCTACAGCTGGAGATGCCCGTAGCAAACACCTCCCATTACGGTACCCCGTTCGGGATCCCCATAGACGCGAGGGAGACGGGGACGGGGGCCTCCGCCTACGACAGGGCGCTTACGGCCAGATGGGTAGCGGACCCTTCTAAAGGTCCGGATGACTTTGTTAGGCCGGGCCATCTCTACACCTTAAAGGCTACCGGAGGCGGTGTATTGAAAAGGGCGGGGCATACGGAGGCGAGCGTGGACCTCGCCCGCATGGCGGGTCTTTACCCCTCCGCCGTCATCTGCGAAATATTGGACGACGACGGTTCCATGGCCAGACTGCCCAAGCTGAAGGAGATAGCCGAAGATCTGGGTCTGAAGATAATATCCATAGCCCAGATAATAGAGTACCGTTTAAAACGGGAGATGTTGGTCAGGCGTATATGGGAGGGGGATATGGATACACCCTACGGCCATTTCAAAGCCGTAATCTACCGCGAGGAGCACTCACCCAACACCCACCTCGCCCTGATAAAGGGACCTCTGAAAGAGGAGGCGGTGGTGAGGGTGCAGGCCCACTGCGTCGCCGGTAACGTCTTTAGGGCAAGGAACTGCCTCTGTGGGGAGCATCTTGAACGCAGCTTAAAGATAATATCAGAGGAAGGGGGTGTTTTCGTATATATCAGAAAGACCGATCCACCGGAATACCCCTTCTTCCATCTCATGGGGGTAAGGGCGGAGGAAGACGGCACCTTAAGGGAATACGGCGTAGGAATGCAGATTTTGAAAGACCTCGGGATAAGGAAGGCCATCCTTCTAACGGGGGAAGAGAAGTACCTACCGGGGTACGAAGGCTTTGGAATAGAGATAGAGTGGAGAAATCTTTAAGCGGATATCGGGTCCGTATCCCACGCCCGAAGCTTAGAAGGCTTATCCTTCAGGACGGCGCCTTTAACCCCCCGGACCATAAAGACTACTCCGTATACGGTTTCACTTCTACCGGATTTATACCCAAAGTGATACCACTCCCGTGGTGCAAGGGGGTACCAAGCATCCGAGGGGTGGCGGGATATACGAACGTTCCGGGAGAATGATTAAATATTGAAATTTTTAAATTGTATCCCAATCATGATTAATATTCCGTCGTTTGCGTAGTCTACTTAATTGTCCGTCCCTCCCGTAAGGATTAACGTCGTAAAATCCGGACATCACTTGGGG
>CAYYQD010000029.1:0-17519 GCA_964473735.1 uncultured bacterium | reverse complement strand
CGTGCATTACGAGGTCTATAAGGACGGCAAGCCGGTGGACCCGGCCACGTTGGTGGAGTGATCCACGGTAGAATACCCCGTGCGTAAGGTCGTAGTATATGACTTCGGCTCCCAGTACACCCAGCTGATAGCCCGTCGCTTCAGGGAGCTGGGTTATTACAGCGAAATACTCCCCTTCAACGCCCCCCTGCCCGAGGATGCGGGGGCTGTGGTCCTCTCCGGCGGTCCCGCCAGCGTGTACGACGAGGGTGCCCCCATGCCCCACCCTTCCGCCCTTGAGGGGAGGGTGCCGGTTCTTGGAATCTGCTACGGCCTGCAACTCATAACCCACCTGTTAGGTGGCAGGGTGGCCCCCTCCCGCAGGAAAGAATACGGCCCGGCCGAACTTCAGGTTCTGGATCCAGACCACCTCTTCAAAGGGCTACCCCAACGGTTCAGGGTGTGGATGAGCCACGGCGACAGGGTAGAGGCCCTACCGGAGGGATTCAGGGTCCTCGCCCGGACGGAGGGCTCCCCCTACGCCGCCGTCTTCCACCCCGACAGGGGTATCTTTGGCGTACAGTTCCATCCGGAGGTCGTACATACGGAGTACGGCAACGAAGTGTTGAGGAACTTCGCCCGCTTCGCGGGACTGGAGAGGACCTGGACACCGAAGAACGTCGTGGAGCACCTCAAGGAGGAGATAAGGGAGCGGGTGGGGAAGGAGAGGGTGCTCTTGGCCCTGTCCGGGGGGGTAGATTCCACCGTGTTAGGCTACCTACTGAAAGAGGCCGTACCCGGCCAGACCGTATTCGTCTTCGTGGATACCGGACTTCTCAGGTGGGGGGAGAGGGAGAGGGTAAAGAGGCTCTTTCCGGAGGCCCACATTTTAGAGGCCGGTGAGCGCTTCTTAAATGCCCTTAAGGGGATAACCCATCCCGAAGAGAAGCGTAAGACAATCGGAAGGCTCTTCGTTGAGGTGTTTGAAGAGTTCGCCGGGGGGTTGAATCCCAAGCCCAAGTTTCTGGCGCAGGGTACCCTATACCCGGACGTCATAGAGTCCGTCTCCGTAATGGGACCGTCGGCCACCATAAAAACCCACCACAACGTGGGGGGACTACCGCAGAGGTTGGGCTTCGCCCTCCTTGAGCCCTTCCGCTACCTGTTCAAGGACGAGGTCAGAGCCATAGGGCGGGTGATGGGGATACCGGAGGAGGTGATAAACCGACACCCTTTCCCCGGCCCGGGCTTAGCCGTCAGGATAATCGGTGAGATAACGGAGGAGAGGTTAGAGAGGGTAAGGCACGCCGACCGTATAGTGGAGGAGGAGGTCAGGGCGGCCGGTCTGTACGAAAGGGTGTGGCAGGCCTTCGCAGTTCTGGTTCCGGTCAGGACCGTGGGGGTTCAGGGAGACTTTCGTACCGAAGGGGAGGTGATAGCCGTACGCATAGTGGAGAGCTTAGACGGTATGACGGCGGACTGGAGCCGGGTCCCGCACGACCTCTTAGCCCGCATAAGCGAGCGTATAACCGGGGAAGTCCCCGGCATAAACCGGGTAGTCTACGACATCACCTCCAAGCCCCCGGGCACGATAGAGTGGGAGTAGGGGGAGTATCTATCGGGCGGCCTTAGAATACCTTCGTCATGAAGAGGTTTTATGTTGCTCTGTTCGCCGGTGCGCTGCTGATAGCCGGTTGTAAGGGTGAGGTGGGCACGCCCGTGGTTACGGCCAAAGCCGTGAATAACGGCGCCGACCTTGACCTCTCCTGGGGCGCCGTTGAGAACGCCAGCACCTACAAGATATACGGGGACGACTCCCTTATAGCGGAGATAGACTCCACCCACTTCGTCCTCAAGGGAAGCGATGGGGTCTTCAAGACCGTGACGGTTGAGGCTGTGGGCGGTGGAAAGGCCCCCATAGACCTCACCCCCTACGAGAAGGACTTGGGCACCATCTACACCCACGATGACCCCGACTCCACCCACCACTCCTGGGTGAAGGTCTATCTCAAAGGGGACAGCACCGAGGCTACCACCACCAATCAGGCGGGCGTAGACCCCACACTTGATAACACCGCCTACTTCGTCTTCTACAACAACTCTGGCACCCTCCAGTTCAAGGACATCTCCAAGACCTCCCTCGGCTCCGGAAAGGTACATACCTACTTCGCCGACCCCGGAAGCGTTATGGGTCTCGCCCCCAACTCCAGCGACTCCTACGGGGACATGAAGGACGTATCCGGGAACTCCGAGTACTACCTCTGGTTTGACAGGGACTTAGACGGAGACATCTCCACCAACTCCTGCTTCGGTCTGGTTAAGGTCGGACCCACGAACGGCACCGGCCCCTACAACACCACGGTCACCATCTACGTGCAGAACAAGGTCTCCGGTCTGGGCTGGATAAAGTACTGAAAAACCGACCGAACCAAAGATGGGGGGGCTTTCGCCCCCCTTTTTTTGTATTGCGTCCCCGGTGAAATCCCCCGACTACACTATCCCGTGGGGAGGCAAAAGCAGGAGGTCCCTCACCCACGCTCCGTTCTCGTAAGCGTTGAAGATAGCTTCGGCCACGTCTTCGGCCCTCATCATACGCTCGCGGGGTGGGACGTAGGCCAGCCCATTCCATAGGTCCGTATCAACGGCCCCCGGCATAACGGTGGTCACCTTTATCCTTCCCTTCAGCTCCTCCCCCAGAGCCTGGGCGAAACCGTACACACCGAACTTGGTGGCGCAGTAGGCCGCCCATCCGGGAAAGGCCCGGACGGATGCTATGGAGCCCAGTACGAAGATGTGCCCCCCGTCCCTGATATGGGGTAGGGCGGCCCTAACGGTGTAGAAGACGCCGCTTAAATTGGTGTCAATAAGGCGCTTCCACGCTTCCACCGGTGTATCCTCAACCCTACCCACGTAGGCGACCCCGGCGCTGGCGACGAGGACGTCTATACCGTCGGACCTCTCAACGACCTCTTCAACCGCCCGCCTCACCTCCTCGTAATTCCGGACGTCGGCACGGAGGTAGTTAAACTCCCTGAACCTCTCCCGCCTACCTACCACGAATACCTCAAAACCGGCCCGATGGAACCTCCTGGCCACGGCGTACCCTATCCCACGGGTTCCCCCGGTTATGAGAGCCACCTTCTTCATACGGAGATTCTAAGAGCGACCTTAAAATCGCATGCGATGGACACCTACGACGTGGTAATCGCAACCTACGTTTATAACTTCATAAATTACGCCGATTGGGAGGAGGTGAAGGACAGGGAGGCCCTGAAGATCCTCCGGGAAGTGGCCGAAGCCTCCGCGAACTTCATTAACAACTCCGAGTGGAAGAAGATGTTAAAGGCTCTATCCTCCGCCGAGAGAAAGTTAAAGGCCCACAGGAACCGTACTAAGGACAGGAAAATTAGAGACATCCTGAACATCTGGATAGTCCTTATACTCGTCCTTACGGCCGTAGCCCTATCTCATCTGGGGAGGTACGAAGAGGCCCTTAAGACGGTGGAACAGGCGCAGCGCCTCGCCCACCGTACGAAGTACGTGGAACCCTACATCGTAAGCGCGGCCCTGTCGTTGGCCCTAAAGTTCAGACTCGGCAAGGACATAGACTCTACGACCTTTCAGGCCCTATCGCTCACCGTAGAGGAGCCTTATCTGAGGGCCCTGGCCCTTGAGGTCTTAGCGTACGTGATGTGCGACGTATCTTCCGACGCCGCCTTCTTCTTCACCGTCCTCTACTGGGACACGGTGAAGGATATGGAGGGGTTTGACCTCTTGGTGTATATGGAGAGGCTCTACCGCCTCGTGGATACCATAATACTCCGTCTCATGTATGAGATGAGGTCCGGTAAGGTCCTCCCCGAGGAGGTGGATTGGCCCGAAGAGACGAAAGACTTCTTTGACTGGGTTGAGAGAGGTTCGGAGAACGAGATGATGGACACGGCGATGCTGAACCTGTACGTAAAGCTACTCCACTACGCCGCCCTGCGCTCCGAAGGACTCAAAGAGGACCCTTTCAACGTGGAGGAACGTCTGCAAAGGGCCAGCAAAAAGCTGCGCGAGACTATAGAGACCCTCCTAAGCGCACTCCGGGACGACGAAGACGAGGGAAAAGGCAACGTCCTAAAAGCCTGAGGGCCCAAAAACTCCATCAGAGTGTATCGCGGATATCTACGTCGGCTCCGAGACCCCTCATCTTCTCTATGAACCTCTCGTATCCCCTTGAAAGGTGGTAGTACCCACCCACGGACGTGACCCCTTCCGCCACCAGACCGGCTAAGACCAGAGCGGCGGTACCCCTGAGGTCAGACCCCATCACCGGGGCACCGGTGAGCCTCCTCACACCCTTAACTACGGCGTACCCGTCCCCTACGTCTATGCTGGCCCCCAACCTCATCAGTTCGTAGGCGTGCTTAAAGCGATCGGGGTATATACCCTCCCTTATTATGCTAACCCCCTCCGCCACGGACATGAGTGCCATGTACATCGGCTGGACATCCGTAGGGAAGCCCGGATAGGGAGCGGTCTCCACGTCCCTACCCTGAAGCCTGCCGGAGGGCTTCACCACTACCCGGTCCCCCTCCACCGTCAGGTTGGCTCCAGCCTCCCGTAGTTTGTTGAGTACGGAGGTGAGGTGCTCCGGGACAACCCCCACGACCTCAACCTCGCCGCCGGTTATGAGGCCGGCTATAACGAAGGTCGCCGCCTCTATCCTGTCCGGAATAACGGAGTAGGAGTCGCAGGAGGTCAGGAACCCCTCCCCTCCCCTCCCCTCAACGGTTATCCTGTCCGTCCCCTCCCCCGATACGTTGGCCCCACACCTCTTTAGAAAGCGGGCCGCATCCACCACCTCCGGCTCTATGGCGGCGTTCTCTATGACGGTCGTCCCCTCGGCAAGTACGGCGGTGGTCATGGTGTGGATTGTGGCTCCCACCGACTTCCTCTCAAAGGTTATAGTGGTGCCCTTCAGTCCCATCGGGGCCTCCGCGACGACGTACCCGTGCTCCACCCTGACCCTGGCCCCCATCGTCTGTAGGGCGTATATGTGGAAGTTTATGGGGCGGGGACCGAAGGCGCACCCACCGGGCAGGGCAACCCGGGCCCTCCCGAAACGGGCCAGCAGTGGCCCTAAGACGTAGATAGAAGCCCTCATCCGACTTACGTACTCGTAAGGGGCCTCGTACGTGCGGATGGAATCGGTGGAAACGGAGACCTCACCATCGCCCTCCTCCACCTCGGCACCCATCTCCCGCAGCAGGGCCGTCATCGTGCGCACATCCGCTACATCCGGAACGTTGTATATCCTGACCTTTCCGGAGACGACTATGGTGGCGGGGATTATGGCGAGGGCGGCGTTCTTCGCCCCGCTCACCCTCACCTTCCCCTTTAGAGGTCTTCCACCACGCACTACGATGAAGGACAAAGTGGGCCGTGCAGGGATCGAACCTGCGACCCCCGGATTAAAAATCCGGTGCTCTGCCAACTGAGCTAACGGCCCACAGAGGAGGATATTATACGGCCGTCCTTTTCCTCTCTCCCGTAAAATTCCCCCGTGCTACCCTTCCTGCTCTCTCTTGACACGGCGGCCGTGGATTCGCTGTGGGAGATCGCCAAACTGTGGAGGGCCGGGACGAACGTCCGCAAAGTGGATTCCGCCCGGAGTTTGATCATATCTCTGGGCGGGGAGGCCGTAAGGTACGTGGTTGTCAGGTACCTACCCGAGGACGACCACCTCCAGACGAGGGCCATAAGGGACGTCTGCTTAAAGGTGCCGGACACCTGCGCCCCGGCCGTGGAAACCGTCCTGAAGATGAAGGACACCGTGGCCGTAAAGAACGCCCTCTACGTGGCCTCCGAGGTGCGTATGCCCTCACTTGAGCCCATCCTCCTTCGTATGCTCCGCAAGAGGAAGGATAAGCGTTGGGTATCACGGATACTGAGGGCTCTGTACAGGTCCGGAAGTCGCAGGTCGTGTAAGGTGGTTTCCCGGTACGCCAATCACCCCTACGAGTACGTGCGTATGAGGAGCCTCCTTTTCTTAGGGGAGCACGGGTGCGGGAGGTTCAAAGGGTTGCTGTGGAAGGGGTTGAACGACCCCTACTTCATGGTGCGGGACGCGGCGCGGGAGTCTATACTGAAGGTCGGCTTCAACAGAACGGATGTGGAGGAGCACCTTAAGGACGTGCGCCGAATTGAACTCCTCAAGCTCCTCAGCGAGAGATGTCCGGACGGGGACCTCCTGTTCCTGCTTAAACCCACCAACCCGTTTGAGAGGTACTGGTACGGTAAGATAGCCTGCGGGCAGTAAGGAAGCTAACGGAGCGCCAGCTCCTCCGTACGCGCCTTTAAAAACTCCGCCCAGGGTTCGCTCTCGTCCCTCAGGAAGTTTCCCCTCCTTAGGGTTATCTTGAGGTCGCTCGGTACGTACCTGTACCTGCCGAGCTGTGCTAAAGCCTGATAGAGGCGCCTCTTGGGGTTCTTAACGTTGGGGAATACCAGATTCAGGTTCCTCTCCAGCGCCTCCCTACCAAGGAGCTTCAGATAGGCCAAGGTTATTACGGTCTTTCTGCTGCGGAACCTTATCTCCTTCGTCCCGTCGTACAGTCGGAGTTTCCCCGCGAAGGAGAGGTACGGACGCCCACTCCTGCGGCGATTAACGTACCACCACATATCCCCTATACCGGCCATATCCTTGGGAGGGGTGTAATCCTCACCGAACCTGTACTTCCTCATAAGGAGGTACTGGGTCCTGAGAAAGCCACAGTCCTTCGGTATCCGGGAGGGTTCTATCGGGTCCTTATCGGTCAGCAGGTCAAGGTATATCTCCGAGAGTAGGGCGGAGAAGGTGTCCCCGAGGCTCGTAAAGGTGTGTTTCAGAAGCTCCAGCTTGAAGACGTCCAGCTCAACGAAGGCCTTGTATCGCATGAGGTTGAGTATCGTCACCTTTGAGCCTTTGGCGAAGGCCCTTTTCAGGACGCCGTCGGCTATATCCCCGTAGTCAAACTCCCCGGACATCATCTTAAAGATGAGAGTATAGACCTCTATTACCTCGTCGGCGAGCTCGTAGTACCTCTTCAGCGAGGAGAGGTCCACCTTCACGCCCATATACATTCTGGCCCTCGTAAGGACAGTATCCACTATGAAGTCCCTGAACTCCCTGCTCCGGTAGCTCTCAATGCGGTAGTCCGTATCCTTGATCCCCCGCAGTATCAGGACCCCTACGGATGGCCTGCCGTAGTAGGTGGAGACCATATCGGCGGTTATCAACCTGTTGTTCGCCTTCCGCAGGGCCAGCTTTAACCCTTCGGGGTTGCACAGGCTCTGGTTGATATACACCTCAAAGGATACGAAGGCGTCGGGATCGTCCCCCCTCTCTTTCCACAGGGAGATGTACTCGCTCTGCTTACGTACGTCCCCCATGGAGGAGAGGGCCTCAAGGACGTAGTACATGTTCAGGGAGGAGAAGTGATGCTCCAGACGCTTCTTCGCTTCCTGATAGGCCAGATAGGCCCGGTTATCCTTGAGAATGTCAAGCAAAACATCCGGCATTCCACTTTCAATTATAACGGAGTAAAGTTTGAAGCGCCAACACCCTTTTTAAGTATTATAAACGTGGGGTCGCTCCGGCCGTTCTCCCCTCACCCCACTATCACGTTTATCAGCCTCCCCGGTACGTATATCACCCTCCTTACCTCCTTCCCCTCAAGGTAGCGCTTCAGCTTCGGATGCTCCCGCAGGAGTTTAAGTACGGTCCCTTCGTCCGCTCCCTTCGGTACGTTTATACTGCCGCGGGTTTTACCGTTGAACTGAACCCCGATGCTGACCTCCTCCTCCTCAACTCCACTCACCGCCTCCGGTAAGGGCACCATGAAGACGCTCTCCTTTCCGAAGAGGGAATCCATACCGAACTCGTGATAGAGCTCCTCCGCGAGGTGGGGGGAGAAGGGTGCCAGAAGCCTTACGAACACCTGAGCGGCCCAACCTAAGTTGTGGGGAGAGTACCTATCCGGTTTTAGATCCGAGAGCATCACCATGAGCTTGGACAGGGCCGTGTTGAACTTGAAACGACCGAGGTCCTCCCTGACACCTACGACGGTACGGTTGGCTAAGAGTAGGAGGTCCTTATCCTTGGAGGTGTCGGGCTCCATCTTGGGGGTTATGCCGGCCTCCTTCAACGCGTAGAAGGTTCTCCAGACGCGGTTTAAGAAGTTTATGGCGGACCTCTTTATCGCGTCCGTCCACTCAAAGTCCTGCTCCGGAGGTGCGGCGAAGAGTATGGCAACCCGGGCGGCGTCGGCCCCGTACTCCCTCACGAAGGGTCCTAAGGGTACGACGTTCCCGCGGGATTTGGACATCATCTCCACGAGCCATACCACCTCGTGGGGGCCATCGGGCGTGTCGTGGTATCCCTTCTTATCCCCTCCCTCCTCATACACGTCGTACACCTCCTCCTCCTCCACCCTCCGGTTGCAAGTCTTACACCACCAGAAGCCCATAAGGACGAGCCCCTGTGTGAACAGGTTGGAGAAGGGCTCGTCGTACTTCAGAAGTCCGGCGTCGTAAAGCACCTTGGTTATGAAGCGGGCGTAGATAAGGTGCTTGGTGGCGTGCTCGGCTCCACCTATGTACTGATCCACCGGCATCCACGTGTTGGCCCTCTCCGGTGAGAACATCTCCCTGTCGTTGTGGGGGTCGGTAAAGCGCAGGAAGTACCACGAGGAATCCACGAAGGTGTCCATGGTGTCCGGGTCTCTCTTAGCGGGTCCCCCGCACTTAGGACAGGTCGTGTTTATGAACTCGGGAACGTTCTCAAGCGGGGACCTCCCCTGCGGTTTGAAGTCCTTGACGTCGGGCAGTAGAACTGGGAGCTGCTCCTCCGGAACGGGTACCACGCCGCACCTCTCGCAGTGGACGACCGGTATGGGAGCACCCCAGTACCTCTGACGGGATACGAGCCAGTCCCTCAAACGATAGGAGACCGCGGGGCCTCCCAATCCCATCTCCTTGAGCCTCTCCCCTATCCTCTTTATGGCCTCGTCGGAGGTTAAACCGGTAAATTCCCCGGAGGCCTTCAGTATCCCTTTCCCCTCGTAGGCCCTTCTCATCCGGCAGTTGTACCTCTTACCCATGTACTCAAAGGTGAAGTCTTCGCTGTCCGTCTCCTCGCAGGTGGCGTTCAGGAACTCCTCCATAGCCTCCCTGTCGGTGTCGGGCGGGAATATCACGACCTTCACGGGCAGGTTGAACTGACGGGCGAACTCGTAGTCCCTCTGGTCGTGGGCGGGCACCCCCATGACGGCACCCGTACCGTACTCCCCTAAGACGTAGTCTGCCACGAATACGGGTACGCTCTCCTTCGTAAAGGGATGGGTGGCGTACAGGCCGGTAAATACCCCTGTCTTGCTCCTCGTCCTCTCCTCCGGCGAGGTAAGTAGGGCCTTCTGGATGTACTCCTCTATCTTTTCCCTCACCTCCGGGGACACCCTCTTCAGTATCTCCTCAACTATGGGGCCGTCGGGTGCGATGCTGAGGAAGGTCACTCCGAACAGGGTATCCGCCCTCGTTGTGAATACCTTTATGGGCAGGTCCCCCTCCATGAAGACGATCTCCGTCCCTTCGCTCCTTCCTATCCAGTTCCTCTGCTGCTTTATTACGCTCTCCGGCCAGTGGCCCTCAAGCTTCTTGAGGTCCTCAAGGAGCCTGTCGGCGTAAGCCGTTATCTTAAAGTACCACTGCGTTAGCCTCTTCTTTACTACCGGCGTCTTGCATCTCTCACACTTCCCCTCTACCACCTGCTCGTTGGCCAGAACCGTCTTACAGGTAGGACACCAATTCACCCATCCTCCCTTCCTGTAGGCCAACCCCCTCTCGTACAGCAGGAGGAAGAGCCTCTGGGTCCAGCGGTAGTACTCGGGGTCGGAGGTGGCGAACTCCCTGTCCCAATCGTAGGAGATACCCATCATCTTGAGCTGGGACCTGAACCCCTCTATGTTCCTGTACGTCCATTCCTTAGGATGGACACCGTACTTTATGGCCGCGTTCTCGGCCGGTAGGCCGAAGGAGTCCCAGCCCATGGGGTGGAGGACGTCGTATCCCTCCATCATCTTGGTGCGGGCCACAGCGTCTCCGATGGTGTAGTTCTTCAGATGTCCCATGTGCAGGTCCTTTCCGGAAGGGTAGGGGAACATCTCAAGGACGTAGTACTTACGTTTTGGTGGCTCCGGGGTCCTGTAGAGTCTTATCTCCTCCCAGAATCTCTGCCACTTCTCCTCTATCTTCCGGGGGTTGTACTCTCTTTCCATCAGGTGGGGATTTTAACGTGGGAAGGCACGTCCCAGACCACCCGTATAATACCGCCCATGGCTCACCACGAACATAAGGAGACGTGGCTCGTTGATGAGGCCCTCAAGTACGAGGAGGATCTGGAGGTCGTCCTGAAGGAGGCAGAGGAGAGGGCGAGGGAGATAGTGAAGAGGGCGGAGGAGGAGGCCGTGGCCCTAATTGAGGAGGCTCGGAAAGAGGGACAGGCTATGGTGGACGGGGCCAGACAGAAGGCGAGGCGCGATGCCGATGAGAGGGGACGGGAGATAGTGAAGAGAGCGGAGGAGGTGGCATCCAGGATACTGTCCGAAAAGGCGGAACGTACAGAGCACATAGTCACCGCTTTAGTGAAAACCGTACTATCCACATGACCGGGCGACTTTACGTGGTCGCCACACCTATAGGCAACCTAAAGGACATAACCCTGCGGGCGATAGAGGTTCTAAAGGGTAGCGACCTCATCCTATGTGAGGACACCCGCCACGCCCGTAAGCTGCTCTCCCATTACGGGATAGACGTCCCCTTGCTGTCCTTCTACGAGGGGAACGAAGGCCGTAGGACCGAAGAGGTC
The DNA here is from genome assembly GCA_964473735.1 of uncultured bacterium. Classification (GTDB taxonomy): domain Bacteria; phylum Hydrothermota; class Hydrothermia; order LBFQ01; family LBFQ01; genus JAADCS01. Next base: position 6,649 of record CAYYQD010000029.1, on the reverse strand, counting down.
CTATCCCTCCTTGAGGGAGGGAAGGTGCTCAGTCTCATAAGCGACGCCGGGACCCCTCTCATCTCCGACCCCGGCTACCGTTTAGTGAGGGCGTGCAGGGAGAGGGGAATACCGGTCCTCCCCGTACCCGGTCCGTCCGCCGTAGTGTCCGCCCTATCCGTCTCCGGCCTCGGGACCGACAGGTTCGCCTTCTTCGGCTTCCCACCCAAACGTCCCGGTAGAAGGAGGAAGTGGTTGGAGGAGGCCGCCCGTTTCAACGGCACCGTGGTATTCTACGTCTCGCCCCACAGGGTCAGGAGGTTCCTGTCCGAGGTCTTAGAGGTCTTCGGAGACAGGGAGGCCTGCCTGTGCAGGGAGATGACCAAGCTGCACGAGGATTACCTGTTCGGGAGGCTCTCGCAGATAGAGAAAGAGGTTAAGGAGAAGGGGGAGATGGTCCTGATCGTCGGCAGGGAACGACCGTGAACCTCACACGAGAAGGTCTTTCCCCCCTATAATATACACCGTATGACGAGAAGGCACTTTTTAAAAGGTCTGGTTGGAATGGTCGCTCTTATGGGATTCGGACGCCTCTTCGCCTCCTCCGGCATGGGCGGGGACCTGATACTGAACGAAACGGGAGCCAAGATATACCGCGGGTACATCTCCGGGCGGACGGTGGAGCAGATAGCGAGCGATCTCGTTGCGGAGTACGAAGTCACCTACGAGACTGCCCTCCGTGATACGAAAGAGTTTATACGTACTCTCCGCTCTATGGGCGTTTAACGGGTGCATCTACACCTTCGGGGCAGGGCTTCCGAAAGGGTACGATAGGGTATTTTTTGCTGTACCTAAAAACTCCACGGGATACCCCTTAGTTCAGGATGTGAGCGTCGCCTACGGTCTCCAGATACTCAGAGAGGACGGCAGGCTCAAGCTAACCGACAGCGCGAGCGCGAACCTACTACTCCGTACGGAATTCACCTCTTACAGCAAGGCTCCGGACCGATACGACAACTCCGGGAAGGTTATAACCTACCGTCTCAACCTGTCCGGGAAGGTGCGTTTCGTCGTCAAGGGAAGCGGTGAGGACTTCGTCCCTCCTGCCAGCTTTACGGGAACGACTCTGTGGTCCCCCGACGCCGAGGGTGAGGAGGCGGCTCTGAAGAGGGCCATGGCGGACTTCTACTCCCAGGCCCTTAGATACCTCTTCTCAAGGGTGGAATGGTAAGCGCCGTACTCCTATCGGCAGGGAAAGGGAGAAGGGCGGGGGTAAAGAAACAGTTCGTGCGCATCGGTGGAACCTACCTATACGAGCTTAGCCTGCGCGTGTTCCGGGAGGTGGGGATCACGGACATCGTTCTGGTAATTCCGGAGGGGGAGGACGTACGGAGGGAGGATGTCAGGATCGTAGTTGGCGGTCCGGAGAGGATGGATTCGGTATATAACGGGGTCAAAGCGGCACGGGGGGAGTACGTGCTGGTCCACGACAGCGCCCGCGCGAACCTGTCGCCGGAGGTGGTGAGGAGGGTAATGGAGGCTAAGGGGGAGGCGGTGGTTCCCGTGGTCAGGTCTCCGGACTCCGTCCTGTACAACGGCAGGTACGCCGACCGCGATAGGGTTCTTTTGGTCCAGACACCCCAGAAGGTACGGAAGGACCTATACCTTGAGGCCTACGATAGGGCCAGACGTAAGGGGAGAATTTACACGGACGAGGGGAGCCTCATCTACGGAGAGATGGGGATAGAGCCCACGTTGGTTGAGGGAGACAGGTGGAACTTCAAGGTCACCTATCCGGAGGACCTGTACGTACTAAGGAGGTTGAAGGTGGAAAGGAGAACGCTCTTCGGATACGACGTCCATCGCCTCACCGCTGGCAGACCACTCTTTCTGGGAGGGGTCAAGGTTAGCGAGGAGGTCGGGGCCGTGGGCCACTCCGACGGGGACGCCGTACTCCACGCCGTCGTTGATGCCCTGCTATCCTTTATGGGGTACGGGGACATAGGGAGCGTATTCCCCGACACCGACCCCCGCTGGAAGGGGGCGAGGAGCATCGCGTTCGTGGAGAAAACCATGGCCCTGGCTCACGATAGGGGGATATCCGTGTCCCGCCTTGACATAACCGTGATAATAGAGCGACCGAAACTCGGGCCGTTCCGCGAGGAGATAGTCAGGAGTCTGTCTAACCTCTTCTCCGTTCCCGAGGGGGAGGTATCCCTTAAGGCCAAGTCCGGAAACGGCCTATATCCGGATCGGGTGGAGGTCTTCGCCCTGGTTGAGGTCACCGTGTAAGGCCGAGGCCCACGTACAGTGTAGCCCCCTGACCGCCCGGGTCCCCCCCTGCCATAACGGAGAGGACGTACAGGCCGAAGTGCAAACTACCCACGGCTAAGAGGCCGTCCGTAGGGGATAACCTGAAACCGAAGGTCAGTCTCTCCGGGCTCCCCAGACCGAAGAGGAGGTCGGCGTAGGCCATGGGGTAAGCCCCTCCGCTCCCGAGGGTGGTTAGACCACCACCGGCGGCGACCTTTAAGGTCGCGCGGAAGCTCTCACCGGGTATCCCCACCTTGAGGTAAGGATAGACGTCCGCCTGAACGAAGCCCCCTCTGTCGGATACCGTCCCGTCCTCCCTCCTCTCCTCGTACCCTCCGACGGCCATACCTCCCTGAAGGCCCACCTCGGCGACCCTCTTGAATCCGTATCCTACCTGAACGTCCCCCCTGACCGTACCCCCGGTGTAGTTGTAAGGGCTTCCACATACCGTATAGCTCCCCTTAAAACCGTGCGCCCCGACCCCCACCCTCAGGGATGCCCGTCCATCAGGGATCTGGGCGGTGTCGTAATTTATCGGGGTACTCACGCATAAAGGCAGGAAGATCGCAGATAAAATGACTATAAATGCGGTTCGGAGCAAACGCATACGAATATTATAAACCCGTGGGTGCGCTTTTACAGCTGCAGGTTCAACACGGGGTAGTGTAGCGAGGGTAGAATACCGCCGTGCCGAGGGTAAGGGTGAATCTGAAAGGGAAGCCCTCCGACTACGGACTGCACCCGTGGGTCTTCCGGGATAGGGTCAAGGGGGTGATAGGGGAGGGGTTTGAGGCGGCCGTATACGTTAAGGGGAAGTTCTTCGGTAGCGCCTTCTACAATCCCGAGGGGAAGCTGGCCCTCCGTTTCTACAGCAGGGAGAAGGAGGACTTTACGGCGGGTCTGGTCTATTCACGGATAGAGAGGGCAAGGTACGAGAGGGAGGAGGTCCTCGGTCTCCGGGGCGCCTACAGGCTCTTCTTCGCCGAGGCCGACAACATGCCGGGGATAATAGCCGACATCTACGGGGACGGGGCGGTGATACAGATATCCTCCTACGGGGCGGACAGGCTAAGGAGGGAGATAGCCGAAGGTTTCAGGATGGCGGGGTACAGGTGGCTATACGAGAAGAGCGACTCCTACGCCCGAAGGCAAGAGGGCCTTGAACCTTACGAGGGGTGGCACTTCTACGACGAGGAGGTCTCGGAGGTATGGGTGGAGATAAACGGGCTGAGGTTCAAGGTTCCAATCGGGGGGCAGAAGACGGGCCTTTACCTTGACCAGAGGTTGAACTGGGAGCTGGTGGGTAGGGCGATGAGAGGGAGGAAGAGGGTGTTGGACGCCTTCTCCTACACGGGAGGTTTTACCCTGCACCTGCTGAAGTACGGGGTTGAGAAGGTGATGGCCGTGGACGAGGACGGGGACGCTTTAGGAATCCTCAAGGAGAACCTTCAGGCCAACGGCTTTCAAAGGAGGTCGGTTGAGACCTTCACGGCCAACGTCTTTGATATGCTGGACAGCTTCCTGCTGGCCCACGAGAGGTTTGACGGTATAGTACTTGACCCCCCGGCCTTCGCCAAGGGTAGAAACGTCTCCGGAGCCAGACGGGGGTACTTTACCCTCTTTGATAGGGCCCTGAGGCTCCTTGAGGAGGGGGGGCTGCTGGCTGTCTTCTCCTGTTCCCGCCACATCGGATTTCCTCTCCTTGAGGGGGAGATGAGCCGGGCTGCCAAGAGGCTGATGCGGGAGGTGAAGGTACTCTACAGACTCCACCAATCTCCCGACCATCCGGTACCCGTGTATTTCCCGGATGCGGAGTACCTCAGGGGATTTCTGGCCTTAGTCAGGTAGGTCTTTCAGTACCTCGCGCAGGGCCTCAAGGTACCTCCTGAAACGCTCCCTCCCCTCCTCAGTGAGTTCGTAGTAGGTTATCGGCTTCCTGCCCTTAAAGGTCTTCTCGTACTTTACTAACCCCTCTCTCTCAAGGGTACGCAGATGGGTGGCTAAGTTCCCATCGGTCAGGCCGAGCCTCCGCTTCAGGGTCGTGAAGTCCAGCCTACCTTCCTTCAGGAGTAGGGCGAGTATGCCGAGGCGAACGCGGTTGTGGATTACCGGATCAAGCCCTTCTATCATCCTTCAGGTAGAGGGTTATTCCCATCACGGCCATAGTGAGGGCGGAGAGGTCGTACCCCCAGAAGAGGTAGGGGTCGCCGAAGCGTGCCAGAAGGGGGAGGCCGAAGAGGATGAAGAGCCCGAGCAGGAAGAACCTACGGAATATCACCCCACTCAACAGGATTCCCGTACCGAAGACGTACGTGATCCAAAGGTTGAAAACCTCGTCGGAAAAGGCGTCTCCGTGTAGGACGAAGTTCCACCAGAAGGAGGCGAAGAGGATGCCCCAGACCATCCCGACGTATCCCGTGATCGGCATACGCCCACCTCCCGCCTTACCTCTTAGCGCACCGTAAACGAGGAGGGAGGACACCGTTATGCTAACTATGGTCGTCGCTACGGCTACGATGGGTGTGGATAGGTAAAAGGCCAGGACGGAGAGTAGGTACGCTCCCACCCATATCAGGGACCTGAACCATCCGGCGAATTGAACGGTTGAGAAGTAGAAGGCCACGAACATGGTGTGGAACCACAGAGAGCCGGGGACTTTCCGCGTTAAATCCGGGAACAGGAGCCACAGGGTCATGTTGAAGAAGACGTAAGAGCCCCATACGAACATCTGCCACGCGAAGATCCTCCTCTCCCTTTCTCCGCTCGCAGCGAGGAGAAGTAGGACGTCTATCTCCTCCAGTATTCTCCTTATCTCGTCCTTTTTCATATCCTGCGTCCTCCGTAGAGCGCGGGGGGAGACCCCCCGCTACCCTCACTTACTGCTCCATCCCCCTCCGCCTATCACTAACGTTCCCCAGAAGACCGGTTGCCTGTAGGTCGGGTAGCCCGTGGAGGTGTTCCCGTTTACCTCCCACACGGATCCCAGAGTGTAGCCGGCACCCAAGTTTAAACCGATCAGGAAGAAGGCGTACCTGTAGGCAACTGTCAGACCTCCCTTGATGAAGGGGCCGCCGTTCTCAAGGGTGAGATTCACGGGGGGGTCGCGGAGCAGGTCTGAGAAGCTTCCCCCTTTGGCCTCGCGCACCTTTACCGTTATTCCTCCGCCACCTATCCCAAGGGAGGGGAAGACGAGGAGGTTGTGGGCGTTGAAGATGGCGTATCCGAAGGAGAAGTATCCGCTTCCGATCGTGGCCCCGGAGTTGTACCCGGGGGACGTTGCCCCCTGCAGGGTCAGGCCGAAGCCTCCCCCTCCTATGACGAGGTTCCCTATCAGAGCGTACCCCTCCCCACCGCTGAGGTATCCCCCCCTCTGGGGTACGGGGTAACCGGCGTCCCTCAGGTAGGACGCCACCTCTCCCAGATCTCCCTGGCCGTATCCGACCATCCAGTATCCGAAGCCTCCGCCTGCGCCTAAGAGTGCGGTTAGCATGTCTCTACCTCCTTTTTCATCCTATCCATCGCCTGAAAATTATGGAAAAGTTGAAGAGACCGTGTGCCAGAAACACTCCCCAGAACGCCCCCGTTCTCAGATACACCCCGCCCAGTATCAGACCTGCAATTAGAGCGTACAGGGCGTGCCTCCAGCTGCTTCCCACGTGGTGGAGGGCGAACCCCAAGGACGAGAGCAACCATCCCACCCATCCACCTATCGCATTAAGGACGTAGGCCCTCCATATAACCTCCTCCAGCGAGCCGAAGATGGCCATCTCGGAGACCGAAAACAGGTTTATCGGTGGGTTAAAACCCGTATCAAAGCCCGTAAGGTACTCAAGGGCGACCAGCATGTACAGTCCCAGAAAAGCGACGAGGAAGGCAACGGCCTCGTTCTGCACCCCGGTGAAATTGAAAGGCCAGAATGGAACGTCTCCAGACCTTATCCTCCAGAGGGAGAGGAGTACCCAGATGAGGATGTTCAGATTCACCAGACCCATCGTACCCCAGTAGCCCCTAAGAAAACGGAGCATGATCTGACTCCTGAACGAGTACGCGACGGTGTATGCCACGCCAAACAGGAAGAACAGGCTCGCCGTCATACCCACCACCGTAAGCCATGCCCACACTTTAAAAGTACTTTGCATTAGAAAGTATTATACGCCCGGAAAACGACAGGGGCGTTTGAGGGGCCCGGCAGAGCTGCCAGCACCTTCGTGCTTAAAGACCAAAGATTGACGGCCGGAGTGGCTGCCAGCGTGTAGGGGGCAGACGGCCGCCTCATGGCCCGTCTGCAGAAAGGCCAGAGCATCAGGCTAAAGCGGGGCCTTTACTTCGTAAAGACGGCAAAAGGTACGGCCAAAGT
>CAYYQD010000028.1:0-18142 GCA_964473735.1 uncultured bacterium | reverse complement strand
CTCATCTACGCCCGATACCACGCCAAGGCGAAGGCGCAAGCGGACGGAGGGAGCAGTTGATAGGAAGGGCAGTCCTCCTTAGCAGTAGAGGGTCAAAACATGGATTTACCGCGTCTTCGCACGGCACCCTCAAAGGAGGTTAAACCGTGGCAGAGAATACGGCGAGGTGGAAGGCTTACAGGCTCGTATTCAGGGTAAAGAGTCCCATCCACGTAGGCTATCGCAAGTACGGGAACCTGATGCAAACGCGCCCTTACGTCCCCGCCCGCACCATCTTGGGCGCCATAACCTCCAGACTCACCCGCTCCATATTCGACCCCACGACCGACACGACCGATTGGAAATGCTACAGACTAATCGGAGAGACCCTTAACGAATACACACGATTCACGTACTTTTACATCGCCACGGAGGGAAACTCCGACTTTGAGATCCACTTCCCATGGAAGAACCCCGAGGAGTTCTATCACAGGTTCATAGGAAGCCACGTCTCCACGTCCCTGCAGAGCAGTATTAAAGCGGCCGAGGAGGGAAGCCTGCACGAGACCGAGTTTATCTCGCCGAGGAGCATAAACGACAACCGGCAGGTGTATCTGCTGGGGTACGTATTCGTTAAATGTTGTATTGAATCACACACTATTTCAGAATTCATCAACAATGTTGCGAAAAAATGGAAAATATCACACGATATTTCAAACATCCCTGAATGTATAGAAATCCTTTTAAGCTGTGCCAGACACCTGAGGTCCCAGATAGAGACCCTTACGCTCGGCGGTGAGAGAGGCTACGGCTGGGGCAGGGTGGATCTCGTTGAGTTTGAGGAGTTCAATGAGAGAAAACTATTCAAAGGATACCCGTACTCCGCAGAGAGCGATGCTCCCACCCTCACAGTACCAAAAGGTTCTCACGTACCCGCCCACGTCCTCGCGAATACCGAACTTCCCCTAAACGGCCCCCTTGAGCCTTTAATACGCAGGGAGTGGAGGAGGTTCGCAGGGTCCGATGTCGTGTTTGATGGGGTAGCGTACTCCCCCGGTGCGAGGGTGGAGGAAAACCTCCCCCTTACGATCATGCCTCTGGGGTACTGCGAGCCCTCCCAATCTTAAAGGTATCATCTCCCGTATAATCCCCTCCTATGAAAAAAATCGGACTTCCCATTCTGGTGGTATTGAGTCTAACGGTTAGCCCACTCTTAGGAAAGACATCCCGTTCAAAAGTCCGTAAGCTACCTTACAGCGTATGCTCTACGCCCTCGGTGTATCTGAAGGCCCGCATAGCCGTAAATCCCGCCGGTAAATACACCCAGAACTTCCGTGGGAACCTCCGTACCTACTTAGCGGTTATAGCGAAGAAGGCCCGCCAGCGCATCCTGAAAAACTCCAACAACACGATAAAGGTGGTAGGTATATCCTACTCCGAAACCCCCTTCGGGACCTTCTCCAAACTCATCAACAACGATAGGAACGCCGCCCTTCACAGGGACGATACCGCAGCCGCCAAGACCCCTTACCTCATAGACATACTCGTCGGTGAGGACTCCTACGGGATAGTCGGCAAGATATGGCTTATAAACCTTGAGAGCGAGTACGTTTATAACGTCTATGAGACGCGGGTACCATCAACGAGCGTAAGGGACGTACTCCAGACGATAATACTCGTCACCAACCGCCTCGCCGACTCCCTCGGGAACGTCCTGACCCGCATAGCCCTGAAGGAGACCATGACGACCCTATCCGTCGCCGTTAAACCGGAGGCCGACATCTCACAGGATAAGTACGTGTCCATAAGGGTGAACGACGCCTTCAACTACGAGGGCAAATCCCTCCGGGACGTCCTTGGAAAGCGCTTCGGGGTGGCCGTCAGGCTTAAGCCCGGCACACCGGGGAGGATAACGAGCGGCGAATCCGTAGGAAACGGATGGCACATAGTAAGGGGAGAGAACCCGGTCATACTGTACCAGCCCCCCGCCTGCAACGTTTTTAACAAACAGAACCCGGTAAAGGTGGAGCTTGAGTTCAGGCCGGCGTGTCCGAGAGATAACAGGATAATAGCCGGGGTAAATACCACGGTCAACGGGCGGGACAACTTCAACGTGAAGGCACCGTACGCGTGGAAGGTCAAGACGGTCGTAAACGCCAAATCCAAGAACACCAACCTGCAGTTCGTCGTGAATTACGTCCTCCACAACAAATTCACGTGCAGGAGGTACGCCGACTACTCCACCCAGTACGCCCAGACCTTCGGTATAAACGGTGGGGACGTACTGTTCTTCAGCGACAACTTCATAGCGGGGAAGGAGCCCGGGAAAACTAAAGATAAGGGGAAGGTCACGTCCGTTAAATACACCGACTGCGGCGTCCTTGATCCGTGGAAGCTCAAAGACCCGTCCATAGACACCGTATTCGTGGTAGTGTACGGACCCGAAGGCGTGCCCAACGCCGACCTCCGCTACTACATCAACGGGGGCCTGATGGCCAGCAGCGTAGGAAGTGAGAACACGATATTTGACCTCTTGGGTATAAGGGTCGTCGGAGGAGACAGGGTCAAGTTCAAGGACGTACCCGTATATACCAACGACCCCCTGACCTTTGAGGGCCAGAAGAAGACCTTCCTGTCCTTCAAACCGTTCTCCGCGGAGGCCGTACTAACCCACACCTTCACCAACTCCGGTTGCGGGAAGGAGAACCTGCAGGTAACCGCCCAGAGTACCTTTACGCCCATCATAGAGTGCGACTGCGTCGCATTTAAACTTAAAGAGAAGGAAAAGGGGAAGAAAGAAGGCAAAAAGGGTAAGAAGTAAAAGGAGGTAGAGGGTATGGCATACAAACCGCTTTCCCATACGGCGGAAATAGGGTTTGAGGTCAGCAGCATGGACCTCAACAAGCTCTTCGTAGAGAGCGCCCGGGCCTTTTTCAGGGAGCTCCTTGGAACCCTGTACGGCATAAAGATCCATCAGGAGAAGAAGGTATCCTTTGAGGCGGAGGACCTTGAAGAGCTCCTCCACAAGTGGCTATCCCATCTCCTCTACGAGTTTGAGAGCAACAAGATGGTCTATAGGCAGTTTGAAGTGAATATAGACTTTGAGGGGGACAAGTTCGTCATGGAGGCCACGATGGGTGGAGAGCCCTTTGATCCGGAGAAACACAAGATAAAGCGCCACCTTAAAGCCGTTACCCGCCACAAACTCCACGTTGAGCGCGAGAGAGGTATATGGAGGGCCTCGGTGGTTATAGACGTATAGTAGGGGAACATGCTGGTATTTGAGACCCCCAAAGAGATGCAGACCTTCGCCAATCAGGTCCGAAGGGAGGGAAAGGTAATAGGTTTCGTACCCACCATGGGGGCCCTCCACGAGGGACACCTGAGACTGATCCGTAAAGCCCGCAGGGAGTCCGATATAGCCGTAGTGAGCATATTCGTCAATCCCATACAGTTTGACGACGCCAACGATTTCGCTAAGTACCCGAGAACCCTTGACGAGGACAGGTACAAACTTGAGATGGAGGGGGTACAGGTGCTCTTCGCCCCTACGGCCGACACCATGTACCCTCCGGGCTTCTCCACCTTCGTTGAGGTTCAGAATCTGGACCGATACATGGAGGGGGCTCACCGTCCCGGACACTTCAGGGGGGTTACCACCGTCGTACTGAAGCTCTTCAACATAGTGAAGCCTCACTTCGCCGTCTTCGGTCTGAAGGACGCCCAGCAGTACTACATAGTCAAGAGGATGGTTGAGGACCTGAACCTTGACCTTGAGGTAGTACCCCACGAGACGGTGAGAGAGCCCGACGGTCTGGCCATGTCCTCAAGGAACAGGCTCCTGTCCCCCGAGAGCCGCAGGCAGGCTACGGCCCTCTACAGGGCCCTGAAACTCGGCAAGGAGATGATCTTCTCCGGCGAGAGGGACCCCTGGAAGGTTAAGGAGGAGATGAGGAGATTTCTCCAAGAGGAGGCCCCGTTGGGCAAGATAGACTACGTGGAAATCGCCAGCATCCCCGACCTTCAGCCTGTCAACGAGATAGACGGAAAGGTGCTTCTGGCCCTCGCAGTGCGGTTCCCCGAGGCCCGTCTCATAGACAACTTCATCCTTCTGCCCGACGACAGGTTAGTATGGAACGAGAAAATAGATTGACGGATGGGGACCAAAAAAACGCTAAAAACGTCCTTAGAATAGACACGGGTCATGGAGAAGTGGGAGAAGGATCTGGATCGGCTGGCGCTCCGACTCCATAGAATGGGATTGGGGTCGGTGGCCATTTTCTTCCTTGAAAGTATGAAACCCCTATCCAACGTCTTCTTAAATTTAGGCGTATTCGGGAGGCCCATTTTAGACGTCTTTATACCGCAGGACCTGTACGACAGGCTCTTGGCGGTACTTGAAGACCGCGAACAGGTGGAGTACCTTATAGACAAACTGGAGGAGTTAGAAGATGGCGTTCTATCTGCTGATAGCGCAAATTAATCTCGGTGAGAAGCCGAAAATAGCCGTGCCGAGCGTTGTGGGTGAGATAAAGGGGATGCCTACCGAGGTCGTCCTCCTCATAGACGTATCCGGAAGTATGGTGCGCCTTGACCCCGCAGGCCTGGCCTATCAGGGGGCGAAGATGGTGACCGACATAGCCTCCGTACTCAACGCGAACGTGAAGGTATCCGTCATCTTTTACGGGGAGAGGGCCCGCTTCATTATACGGGATATGGATCCCCACAGGTTAAGGCCCGTACTTGAGGACTCCCTTAAAGGCGTAAAACCCGAAAAGTACTCCGACATAAAGGCCGCTCTGAAGCTGACGGAGTCCCTCCTGAAGAAGAAGTCCCTTGAGAGGGAGGCCTACGTGATAGTCCTGACGGACGGGCAGATAAAGGAGGGGGACGTACCTCCGGGGGAGAACCTTCAAGATTATTTAGCCTCTCTGGTTAGAATGGCCTCCGTTTTCAAGAAGAACAGGTGGAAGATATACACCTTTACCTCCCAAGAGCCTATAGACGAGCTCAAGGTACTATCCACCGTGTCGGGAGGCCAGCAGGTTACCGTCTCCGACCTCAAGTATCTGGCCAAGACCTTTCTTGACATAATTCAGGCGGGAGAGAGCCAGTTCCGTGTGGACGTTAATCACAACTCCATAGTGGAGTTCCCCATGGAGGAGGGGGTGGCCGAGTTCAGTATGGTCATTGCCTTTAATCCGAGGGAGAAGAAGGTCCTCCGGATATACGACCCCGACGGGAAGGAGGTTAAAGGTGAAAGGAGGAGCGGAAGGGGTTTCATAATCGTGAAGATAAAGAACCCCAAACCCGGGACGTGGAAGTTTGAGATAAGTAAGGGGGCCACCATACTCCTGTCCATGGCCGTACCCAGAATAGTAAAACCCCCTGCCGAGACCCCATCCACAGAGCCCGTTCCCGTTCTGCTTGAACTCACCCCCATAACGCCGCGGAACCCGAAGTGGGAGCACTTCTCCGCCAAGGTGTACGTGGAGGATCAGAACGGCAAGCAGGTGGCCTACGACCTCTACGACGACGGCAAGCACGACGACGGCGCCCCTCACGACGGCGTATTCGGCAGGACCCTACCGAGGTTGGCCGAAGGGGAATACACCTTCACGGTGGTGGTGAATCACGTACCTACGAACGCCGAGATAAGGGTTAAGAAGAAGGTCAAAGTGGTGTATATCCCCGTTCTGGACGTGACCTTCAGGGGTCAGTTCCTCATAGGCACCCCGATTGAGATAGTGCTGGGGATAAGGAACAGGACGAAACCCGTAAAGCAGGAGAAGTACGACCTGATAATCCGCGACCCGAAGGGGAAGGTGTATTCACCTGATCTCAAGAGGGACAAGTTCGGATACTGGAGGGCCACCTTCCCGCAGACCTTTTACGGTGGCGTATATACCGTTGAAGCAAGAGGGGTGGTGGTGGTGAAGGACTCCAACCGCCTCCGCACCTTTCCGGACGTGAGGGTGAAGGATACCTTCTCCCTGTGCATAGCCTTCCACAAGAGCAGAGTGCCCGGCTTCCTGTTCTTCGGTGAGATGCCGGGACGCACTTACACCCACACCCTTACCCTCATGAACCACTGCTCTCAGGACTTCGTACTTAACTTCACCCGCGTGAGGGCGTCCCTAACGGACACCGTAAAGGACAGGGAGATCCCCTCCAACCGGAAACCTAAAGCGGACACCGTTCCGGCCGTGGAAGTGCCTGCCATGGTCGGTGGGGCACCCGGTAAGAAGGTCCTCAACGTCAAATGGCACGTACCCAAGGACGCCGTATCCGGCCCTTACACCGTAAGTATGAAGGGGGTACAGAGACCAACCTACCGCCCCATAGAGATACGCTACGGTATGAAGGTCGGATCCTGGAAACAGGTGTGGCTCACCGTAGGTGGCGTGGGTATCCTGACGGTCGGTGGAGGGGCCGCCATCTGGTACTTTACGCACAGGTGATGTGGTACCTGCTCCTTGATCCCCTGGTCTATAACCGGTGGAGCGGAGAGTTCGGTGGAGGTCTCTCCGACAGCACCTACTTCTCGTACCTGAAGTTCAGGGGGGAGTGGCTGATATCCGTCCACGGCATATCTCTCAACTTCTCCGTCCCCTTCGTCTTTCCGATGGGCAGTCGCTTCTCCCTCTCAGATATGGACATAGGCATGGGCTTCGTTTTCGCGGATAGGAACCGTATGGACTTCTCCCTCATATTTCCCACGGGCATACTCTCCAGCAAGTACCCCGGTGTTAAGGTCTCATTTCTCCGTCAAATACGTAAGGATTCGTCGTGGTCCCTCTACGGAAGGGGGGAATGGTACTTCATGGCGACGGCGGACGAAGGGGAAAGGTCCTTCCACAACAAGCTGATAGACCGTCACGGGTACAGGCACGTGTCCTTTGAGATGACCTTCGTTCGCAGGAGCGGAGAGACCGCCTTCTGGAAGGTATCCCTCCCCTTAGACTACGCGTACTCCTCTAACATGTTCTGGGGTGGGGTAAGGATCGGCTTCGGTCTCTTTCCCTTCGTTGAGTTAGATGCGGCGTTCTGGCCTACCAAACCCCGTCCGCACCTCTTTACCGTAAGGGTTATAGGTTTGGTACCGTCATCACGGAGCCTGTAGCATGCCCTTAAGGGTTCTGGCTCCGGCCAAGGTGAATTTGGGTCTGTGGATAACGGGTGTAGAGGAGGACGGGTACCACCGGATAACTACCCTATTCTACCGGATCCCCCTCTACGACGAGATCCTGGTGGATCGCTGGCACGATACGGAGGTGAAGTGCGAGGGTATGAAGAGTACGTCGGACAACACCGTCTTTAAAGCCCTGAAGTACCTGAGTGAGTACGTCGGGAGGAGCCTGTGCCTCAAGATAACCATACGCAAGAGGATACCGGTGGGTGCCGGTCTCGGAGGAGGCTCCAGCGATGCCGCCGCTGTCCTTGACGTTGCCAACAGGGTATTCAACCTCGGTCTGTCCCTTAAGGAGCTGATGGAAATCGGCTCCAGGGTGGGAGCGGACGTTCCCTTCTTCCTCCTACCCGAGAGGGCGGCGATAGGCAGGGGCAGGGGGTACGACCTTGAGCCCGTGAACCTCCACATACCCGGGGAGTGGGTGCTCGTATTCCCCGGCGTGTCCGTCTCTACGCGGAAGGCGTACGACCTCTTTGACAGGGAGGGGAGATTCACCCCGCCGGACGTGGCCGAGAGGAAAGTGATGGAGCTGGTAGAGTCCCTTAGGGAAGGGGACTACTCCCGCCTTGAGAACGACTTTGAGAAGGTGATACTCCCGAGGTTCCCCGCCGTGAGGAGGGCCCGGGAGAGGCTAACTAAGTACGGCTGGAAGGCCGTCATGAGCGGGTCCGGTTCAACCGTCTTCGGCCTGGGCGGTGGGAAGGTCCCAATCGCGAACGGGAAGTTTAAGATATGGTACTGGAGGGAAGGATGAAGGTTAGGGTCGGTCTCCCGGCCGTAGATACGCTGCGTATGGAGGGGGATATGGTGATGGAGAGCGGGGTGAGAGTCCGAAAAGTTGAAGTGCGTTCTCTCTCCGACGACCTGAAGGTCTCGTGGGCCGTGTTTAAGCCCACCCCCTTAGGGAAACCCTTCGGAAGGTTCCACACCGAGAGGTGGGAGATGGTGGGACTCTATCCCACAGTGGATGAGGCCTACTCCGTTGCCAGAGAGGTGGGGGGGACCTACAGGGTGTGGGTTGAGGGTTGGGGTGGCCCTATTGAGGTTGTAGCGGACGGAAAGAGGTGGGTACTCACCTCTCCCCTGCACGTTAAAGGCAGGGTATGGATAGACGGTATGTGGGTGGGTAGAGGGTTCCACTGGGAGAGGAGGGAGAGGGCCCTGTACGAAGGCAACCTCCAGATATACGCGTGGGGCAGGGAAGTGAAGGTCGTGGTTGAGCTTCCCGTTGAGAGGTACGTGGCCGCCGTGTCCTCTTCCGAGATGCACCCGGAGGCACCTGTGGAGGCCATAAAGGCGCAGGTGGTGGCGGCCCGTACCAACCTGTTCCGCACGGCCGGGAAACACCACCCCAACGAGCCCTACGACGTGTGTGCGGAGGACCACTGTCAGGTCTTCAGGGGCTTGCACGTCCTCAAGGGCAGGGTGCTTGAGGCGGCGGAGGAGACGGCCGGAGAGGTCTTAACCTACTCCGGAGAGCCGATAGAGGCCCGCTATTCCAAAGCCTGCGGAGGCATAACCGAAACCTTCTCCGTAGTGTGGGGGGAGGAGGACAGACCTTACTCGCCCTCCTTCAGGGACTGGGAGGATGGCGGGGAATGGGACGCCTCTACGGAGGAGGGTTTCCTCAAATTCTATCCCGTGAAGGAGTCCTTCTGCAACGTGTCTTTCCCCGGTATTGAGAACCTGTACCGGTGGGAAGTGTCTTACTCCCGTGAGGATCTAAGCGAGAGGCTAAAGCACCTTGGTGTGGGTAAGGTGCTTCGCATCGTCCCCCTGAAGAGGGGGAGGTCTGGGAGGATATACGAACTACTGGTAATCGGACTGGAATGTGAGAGGAGGATCCACGGAGAGTACGCCATAAGGGAAACCCTGGGGAAGCCTTTCTTACCCTCCTCGGCCTTTACTGTGGAGAAGGAGGGGGACAGGTTCGTCCTCAAGGGCATGGGATGGGGGCACGGTGTGGGGATGTGTCAGATGGGGGCCATAGGTATGGCCATGAGGGGGTACGGCTACCGTGAGATCCTCAGGCACTACTACAGGGGGGCCGAGATTGAGAGGTACGGGGAGAGCTAAGCTCTGGATCTTCCTATCCCTATCCGTATCGGCATACCTCGTAGGTTTCTCCCTTCTCCTATGGAACGTGTTAGGGAGGAACGGCGGGCACTTTGAGTACGCCGTAGATGACGCGTACATACACATGGCCGTAGCCAAGAACTACGTCCTCCACGGAGTCTTTGGCATCACCCGGTACGGCTTCACCTCCTCCCTCTCATCTATCCTGTGGCCATGGCTCCTTATAGGAGCCTTTAAGGTCGTCGGCGTAAGTCCCTTCGTTCCCCTCGGCCTCAACGTGGCCTTCTCCCTCCTCCTGATAGTGCTCTCCTTCGTTCTCCTCCCTCCCGAGAGGGCGACCCTCCTTTCCCTCTCCCTCACCTTCTTGGGCAGTACCTTGAGCCTGACCTTCGTCGGGTTGGAGCACGTCCTTCAGATACTGGCCACCCTACTCGTGGTGGTCGTGGGTATATCACCTCCGGAAGGTACAAAAAAGAGGTTGGCTGTCCTTTTCGTCCTCTCCGCTCTGGCGACCGCCACCAGATACGAGGGGATGGCCGTGGCAATGGCTATAGCCCTCTACCGACTCCTCCGCAGGGACATCCCGGGCAGCGTTTCGGTGGTATTAGGTGGCGCCCTTCCGGTACTCCTATACGGCCTGTGGAGTAAGGCTCACGGATGGTACCTCCTGCCCACCTCCGTATTAACCAAGGCCTACCGCTTCAACCTTCACTCTCCCATGGGGTGGGTGGACCTGTTGGGCCTCAAGGCCCTACGTACCTCCCTCATACTACCCGGCCTCTACTCCCTCTGGATTCTCCTCCTGCTGTTTCTGGCCACACCTCTGGGGCGCAGAGAGGAGAGACCCTTACTGCTCATAACCCTGTTCGTTTTTACCGCCCACCTCTACTTCGGGAACGTCCATTGGTTCTACCGGTACGAGGCCTACATCGTATCTCTGGCCCTCTTCTCACTCATCAGGGCACTGGATACCTCCTACCTTCGGGAGATTTGGGAGAGATGGGACGTTGTTCGTAGGGTATCCTTCGGGGCGGCCGCCTTCCTCCTCCTCTCCACGGTGGTGGCCCGGGGGTACATGGCCGTGGGGTACGTTCCTTCCGCCGCGAGCGAGGTCTACAGACAGGACTACCAGATGGCCCTGTTCGTTAAGGAGTACTACGGAGACGGGCCGGTGGTTCTGAACGACGTCGGGAACGTGGCGTTTTATACGGATGCAAGGATAATAGACCTGTGGGGCTTAGCCACCTTAGAGACGGCCCGAATGCTCCTTGAGGGCAGATACACGCAGGAAAACGTGGATAGTCTGGTTAGGGAGAAGGGGGGGCGGATAGCCGTGCTCTACGGGGACGTCTTCGCTCAGAGGTACTTCCCCGTACCGTGGGAGGAGGTGGGACTTTGGTACCTCTTAGGCCCGCGCAGGTTCGTGGTAGGAAACAAGACCGTCTATTTCTACGCCGTCCTTGAGGACCCAGATACCCTGAGGAAACACTTTACGGACTTCTCCGGGAAAAGGCTACCCGACGGGGTCTATTGGGAGGCCATCAATCTCGGGCCCTGACGGACCACCCACCGTCTATGACCACGGCGGAACCGTTCATCCACCACGACTCGTCGCTTGCGAGGTATACGGCCAGATAGGCCACGTCCTCCGGCCACCCCCTACGGAGGGTACTGGCCTCCGTTTTAAAGTCGTCGTAGGAGGAGTACATCCTGTGGGAGAGCCCGTTGGGGCATATGGCGTTGGCCCGGATATTGTACCGTGCGTAGTCCCTCGCTATGGACTTGACCAGTGCCACGACGGCTGACTTGGTGGCGTTGTATACTGCAGCGTGGCTGGCCACCCCGAAGGGACCGTATACGGCGGCCGTGTGTATCAGCACTCCCCCTCCCCTCTCAACGAAGTAAGGGAGGAGCTCGTGGGCGGTGTAGATGTGGGTTATGAGGTTGCCCTCTATGAGGGCCCGGATGTCGTCCTCCTCCATCTCCTCAAGGGGGCCACCGGCCCAATAGCCAGCGTTTATAAAGGCGACGTCTATACCTCCCAGCTTCTCCTTCGCCTCCGCTATGAAACGTTTTACCTCGGCCCTGTCGGAGGCGTCCCCACTCGTGGAGTAAGCCTCGTGTCCCCTCCCTCTAAGGAAGTTTGCCGTCTCGTAAGCCTTCTCGGACCTGGATACCAGAAAGAGGCGGGCCCCCTCCTTCGCCATAAGGAACGCCGTAGCCCTTCCGACACCGGTACCCGCCCCGACTATGAGGATCCTCTTATCTTCCAAACGCATACGGGATAGTATAAGGCGGTCATTCTGACCTCCGAAGTCGGCTCCTAAGCCTCCTCACGGCCTCCCTCGCTTTCTCGTAGGAGGGGTCGTACCGCAGGGACGCTTCAAAGTGCTTAAGGGCCTCCTCAAGCCTGTCCTGGGCGTAGGCCTCCAGTCCTCTCCTGTACTCCTCTTCCGCCCTCCTCCTATCCCTCTGGGTTATCCTCCTCCTGTAGGTCCTTTTCCGTACCCTCTTGACTATCACCACCGTATCCCTCTCCCTGACCCTGACGGTGTCATATACCGTGTCCATCCTTACGACCTCCACCGTCTTCACCTTCATGTTGGCAACGTTATACACGAACATCATATCGTATGCGGAGGAGGTCATACATCCTATGGAGGAGAGCGTAAAGCCCGCAGCACTTACAACGTTGAAGCTGTCCCCGCCAACCAAGGTGGTAGCCGATATAAGGGCGCAGGACCCCGTCTTAACGCAGCAGGATACGACCCCTCCACCGTAATCCCCGTAGAGGAATCGGGATACTGTCGTGCTGGTGGCGAAGAGAAGGGCCCCGGCCGTTATAACGAGTCCTCCCAAGGTCTGAAGTCCCTCACTGTGGGAGGCGAGAGCGAGGAAGGATCCACCTCCGACCATCGCCGTAGAGAGGACGGAGGACGCCAGCGTTAAGTAATACGGGAACTTACTCGGCCTCTCCACGTACACGCTATCAACCGCCAGAGCCACGAGAAGCATATTCCAAAGGGTATTTTAAGGCGGTTCGGATCCCTCGGCCGTCGTATAATACCATCCATGTACGTTCTGATGAACGAGAACCAGATAGAGCGCACGCTAAAGAGAATGGCCCTTCAGATATGGGAGGAGTTTGAGGACCTGTCCGACCTCCTCATCGTTGGCATAAAGACCCGTGGTGTCCCCCTCGCCCGCAGACTGAAGGACTACCTGAAGGAGTTTTCCGGGCACGACGTGGATATGGGGGAGGTGGATATAACCTTTTACAGGGACGACCTCTCCCTCGTCTCCGAGGCCCCTAAGGTGAAGGGAAGCGACCTCCCCTTCTCTCTGGACGACCGTAAGGTTCTGTTGGTGGATGACGTCCTATACACCGGCAGGACGGTTAGGGCCGCGCTGGAGCAGATATTTGAGTTCGGAAGGCCGAAGGTGGTAAAGCTCGCCGTTCTGGTGGATAGAGGTTGGAGGGAACTACCCATACACGCCGATTTCGTAGGTAAGGCCATAACCACCACGGAGAACCAGATCGTGAAGGTTCAGTGTCCGGAGACGGACGACGTACCGACCCCCCGGGTGCTGGTCGTTGAGAGATGAGGTGGATCATCGTAGTAGGATATACGGTGGCGGTGCTGTGGCTCGTTTTCAGTCTGGTCACCTTCCTGTACAACTACGCGGAGCTGAAACGCCTTGACAGTGAGATAGGCCGGCTGCGTGCCGAGATAACGGTCTGGAAGACGGATATAACCGTGCTTAAAGAGGGGGTAAGGCTTGAAAGTAAGGATAGCACTCGTACAGCTAAATACAACGGAAAGGGAGGAGGTACTGGAGAAGGTAAAGGAGGCGGTGAGGGACGTTAGGGCCGATATATACGTACTCCCCGAGCTCCTGACGACCGGGTACAAGGATCCCGGAGGGAAAGCGGAAGGGTTTTCCGGTAGGACGTTAGCCTTTTTTATGGGGACAGCTAAGGAGACGGGTGCGGCCTTCGTCTTCTCTTTCGCCCGGAGGGATGAGGACGGAAGCGTGCGGAATACGGCCGTAGTTGTGGATAAAAGCGGCGATATAGTGGCCTACTACGACAAGGTGCACCTCTTCCTACCGTTGGGTGAGGGGGAGATCTTCACGCCCGGAGACAGGATAGAAGCTTTCTCCTTCGGTGGGGTGAAGGTGGGCCTGCAGATATGCTACGACCTGCGCTTTCCCGAAGCCTTCAGGAAACTGGCCCTCTCCGGAGCATCCATCGTATTCGTCCCCGCCCAGTGGCCGGCCGTGAGGGTTGAGGTCTGGAACTCCCTTCTGGTGGCGCGCGCATCGGAGAACGGCATCTTCGTGGTGGGAAGCAACCGCGTGGGCGAGGAGAAGGGTATAACCTACGGGGGGAACTCCGCCGTGGTCTCTCCCTCCGGTGAGGTCCTCTTGAGGTTGGGCCGCAGGGAGGCCGTGGGAGCGGTGGATATAGATACGGACGAAATCCTTAGAGTCCGGGAGAAGATAAACGTCCTGAGGGACAGACGGCCCGGAGTCTACTGATCACATGGGGAGGATAAGAGGTCCCTCTCTATCTCGTCGGCTATATCGTAAGGGGTCTTATCCCCCTCCAACCCCTCCCTTACCCGTCGGGCCAGAGCGTGGCGGTCGTGTATCGCCTTAAGGAACCTTCTGATAAGTATGTTCTCCACCTGATCCACTATCCTGCGCCTGCGCACCTCGTCTATGTGGGACAACCTGTACTCCCTGTGTTTCAGTATGGCCTCCGTCAGGTCCTCTATCCCCTCACCGCGCAGGGCCACGGTCTTTATTACGGGGGGCTTCCACTCCTGTGGGGAAAGGGATATTATTGCCTCCAGCTCCCTAACGAAGCGGTCTACCCCCTCCCTGTCGGCCTTATTCACGACGAAGACGTGGGCAATCTCCATAAGTCCGGCCTTCATAGCCTGAACGGCGTCCCCCGACTCCGGCACCAGCACTACGACCACGGTGTCGGCCGTCCTAACTATATCCACCTCGGACTGACCCACCCCCACCGTCTCTATGAGTATCATGTCGTACCCGAAGGCGTCAAGGAGGTCCGCGACCGCCCCCGTACTCTCGGCTATTCCCCCGAGGCTACCCCGTGATGCCATACTCCTTATGTATATTCCCCTCTCCATAGCCTTCGTCATACGGAGACGGTCCCCGAGGACGGCTCCCCCCGTAAAGGGAGAGGAGGGGTCTACGGCTATAACCGCGGGCTTGAAACCCTTATCCTTCAGCGCTACGGCCAGTCTATCCACTAAGGTACTCTTCCCGGCCCCGGGGGGACCGGTTATCCCCACCCTGTAAGCTTTACCCGTATAGCGGTACAGCTCCCGGAATATCCGATCCGTCTCCCATTCGTTCTCAACGTAGGTTATGAGACGGGCCAGCGCCCTTACGTCTCCATCTTTGAAGCGTTTTACTAAATCCTCAACACCCATCAGAGTATCACCAGTCGTCCCGTCGGTTTTATACCGCGCTTGCGGAGGGCGTTCCGGCTATCCACGATTATGGAGGCCTTCTCCGCTATCGTCTCCCAATCCACATCGTCGTGGTCCGTAACGATGAGGACGTTATCGGTCCACTGAAGTGCTGGTTTCAGTCTCTCGCTCTTCATACCCATGAACTCGGGGACGTGGGGGTCGTGGTACTTCACCTTCACCCCCTTGGCGCGCAGTATCTCAACTATACGGTAGGCGGGGCTCTCCCTCGTGTCGGATATGTTCTTCTTATAGGCAACCCCTACCACCAGAACCTTCTCGTCCCTTATATCCCTGCCTTCGCTCCTGAGGGCCTCCTCAAAGAGGGAGACTACGAAAGCCGGCATCCCTTTATTTACCTTGTCGGCCAGCGCTATGAACTCGGCGTCTATACCCAACCTCCTAACTTTCCAGAGCAGGTACAGAGGGTCTATGGGTATGCAGTGGCCACCAACACCCGGCCCGGGATAGAACTTCATGAAGCCGAAGGGCTTGGTACCGGCTGCCTCTATGACCTCCCAGATATCCACGTCTAACCTATGGGAGATCATAGCGAACTCGTTCACCAGGGCGATATTCACGGCCCGGAAAGTGTTCTCAAGGAGTTTAGTCAGCTCGGCCGCTCTCGCCGTACTGACCGGAACCACCCTGTCAACGGCTATGGAGTAGAAGCGCACCATCAGCTCCGTGGAGAGCCTGTCCAGTCCCCCAACGACCTTGGGGGTGTTGTGGAACTTCCAGACCGGATCCCCGGGGTTTATCCTCTCCGGAGAGTGCCCCATAAAGAAGTCCCTTCCAACCTTCAGGCCCGTCTCCTCAAGTACCCCGGCCATCTCATCCGTCGTTCCGGGGTAGGTGGTGCTCTCCAGTGAAACGAGCATCCCCGGGTGGAGGTACTCCTTAAGGGAGTTTATGGCCGCCCTTACGTAGGATAGGTCCGGGTTCCCCTCGGCATCTAAGGGGGTGGGGACCGTTATGACGACCACGTCGGCCGTTTTGTAGGCGTACCTATCCGTAGTAGCCGACAACCGCCCGGACTCTATGAGGGGTTTTACATCCCCGGAGGGTATGTCCTCTATGTAGCTCTCCCCCCTGTTCAGCATCTCCACCTTACGTACGTCCACGTCAAGGACGGTGGTGTTTATTCCTCTCTTCGCGAACTCAACGGCTACGGGAAGTCCCACGTACCCTCCGCCTACGACCACTAAGTTGAAGGCCCTTTCCTCAAGCTTCTTAGCGAGATTCTTAAAACTCTCCATGTCAGGATAGCATTATTAACATAGCCTTTATGGTGTGGAGGCGGTTCTCTGCCTGCTCAAACACGAGGGAGCGGTCGCTCTCTATCACATCGTCCGTTATCTCCTCACCCCTGTGGGCGGGGAGGCAGTGCATCACCTTGGCATGCTGGGGGGCAAATCTCAGCAGCTCGGAGTTGACCTGATACGGGGCAAAGACCTTCCGTCTCTCCTCCGCCTCGTCCTCCTGTCCCATGGACGCCCATACGTCCGTGTATATGAAGTCGGCGTGGGCGACGGCTTCCCGCGGGTCTCTCACGATGTTTATCCGGGCCCCGGTCTTCTTTGCCAGCTCTAAGGCCTTATCAACTATCCCCTTGGGTGGTTCGTACCCTTCCGGTGTGGCTATGGTAAAGTCGGAACCTAAGAGGGCCGACATGAGCATAAGGGAGTTCGCGACGTTGTTCCCGTCCCCGACGAACACCAGGTGGAAACCCAGATCCCCGCTCTCCTCTATCATGGTCTGGAAGTCGGCTAACGCCTGCATGGGGTGTTCCAGATCCGATAGGGCGTTTATCACGGATAGGGAGGGGGCGTACTCCCGGAAGGCCTCAAAGACTCCGTGGTCAAAGACGCGGGCGAATACGCCGTCCACCCATCTGGCGAGATTCCTGACCACGTCCTTAACCGGTTCCCTCTTCCCGAGTCCGACCTCTTGCGGACCTAAGAAGAAGGTGTGGCCGCCCAGCTCCCTTATGCCCACCTCAAAGGTCGCCCGTGTCCTGAGAGAGGGCTTCTCAAAGAGCATTACCCACGTCCTACCGCGGAGTATATCGCTGGTGCGCACACCCGCCTTCCGCTGCATCTTAAGGTGCTGGGCGACCTGAAGCACCTCAAGGGTCTCGTCCCTGCTGAGGTCAAGTACGCTTATGTACTGCCTCCCCCTCATGGCTACTTACCCCTATTCTTCTCAAGGGACATAGCCTTCTTCAGGTCCCTGAGAGCCTTCCTCTTCTTACCCATGGCCTTGTATATGGCCGCCCTTATGCGGTAGAGGGCGGGGTCGTCCCCCTTGAGTTTGATGGCCTCGTTTATGTACTTGAGAGCCTCCCTGTAGCTCTTCTTCTCGTAGAGAACCTCGGCCAGGGCCTGGGGTATGCGGTAGTCGTCCTTCTTGATTGCGTAGGCCTCCTTCAGGTACTTAACGGCGTTCTCGTAGTCCTTCTTGGCAGCATATACGTTCCCTAAGTTGGCTAAGACCTCGTAGTCGTCCTTCTTTATCTCGTAGGCTTTGTTGAAGTACTTAATAGCCTCGTCGTACTCCTTCTTTTCAAACTTCAGGACGGCGTACTCCTTGTAGGCCTCCAGCCTGACCTTGTCGTCGGCGGTGGTATCGCTCTCAACGTCCTTTATGACCTCCTTGAGGAGCCTCTCGGCCTCGTCCTTCTTGCCTTCGTAGGAGTAGAGGACGGCCAGCTGCAGTTTCGCCCTGTAGTTTTTCGGGTCCCTCTTGACCGCCTCCACTAAGTACTCCTTGGCCTTCTTCTCGTCCCCCTTGGCGTTATATACGGTATGCATGAGGAGGTAGGTGTTCGCGTTGTCGGGGTTCAGCTTCAGGGAGTACTGGAGGTAGGGGACGGCCTCGTCGTACTTGTTTTCGTTTATGAGCTTGACGGCGGCGTTGTTAAAGACGGCCGGGATGGCCTTGTAGGGCATGAGAGGTTGCCCCGCTATGGAGACCGTACTCTCAAACTTCTTCTCGTTCATGTAGGTGGAGTCCAGAGCGAAAGCCTTTTTGAAGTCGTTGGCGGCAGCAACGTAGTCGTGCTTACGGGTGTATATTACGGCCCTCCATATATGAGCTTTAGGGTTGGTGGAGTCCTCCGCGATCCACTTATTCACATTTTCAAGGGCTTTCTCAAGGTTGTTCTGCTGGATGTATATCTTCGTACTGGAGGCGTAAGGGGATTCAAGGGATGCACATCCTGCAAAAGCGCCTATAAGTAAAAAGAGCAGTCCCCTCTTCATAAGCGGGTATTATACTGGTGTAGGGAGCCCACACTTTACGCCTGGGCGCTCTACCTTTCCGTCGGAAACGCCCGGTGATTTAAGCCACCGGAATGGTTATTACGTACGCGCCCTTCATGCGGTGC
>CAYYQD010000027.1:1811-18714 GCA_964473735.1 uncultured bacterium | reverse complement strand
CGCCTGGTTTGGGACCAGGAGGTCCCGGGTTCAAATCCCGGCGCCCCGATTTGAAGTGGTACGTTTATGTGTTGAGGAGTCGGAAGACGGGGAGGTATTACCCTCGGACCTTACTCGGTGTTGCCATACTGGAATGATACGGGAATTAGAGACGGGATCCGGGGACAGAAGAGAAGCGGAGGCGACGTTGTGCGCCCGGAAACACCGTTGAACCGTACCGATGAAGCGTCCCTGAAGGCGCCATTACCGGAGAATAACGAACACCACCCCGGATAAAAGGCGTGTATCTGGTATCACCTTTGCCGATTTTATACCCAGAGTGATACCTCCGATTCCGCGGTTTCAATTTCGTAAAGAGAGGAGAAACCCCATCGGACGAGCTGTCGGGCGAACGTCAGGTTTGCCAGCGCGCTTTGGGCATTTAAGCGCCTAACCGCTTGGGAGCAAATCATCCCCTTAATAAGGGGTACGGAGGCGGCCGAACCTGTACAGATATGGTATCACTTCTTTAAGTTTTATACCCAAAGTGATACCACAGACCGTTCCCGTGTTTCGCCGGATTATTGGGAGAACGTTAGAAGGTCCGTTAATGTCCGGTGCGAATTGCGTTAAGCGATGGGAGGTTTTCTCCGTCTATCCGGCCACGTGGGGCCTCCAATCTCCGACGGAGTACTGCGGCTGTACAACACTAACAATATCGGTATAACAAACGAAAAGTCTAAGATCGGAGCCGATTCCACTCACCATCTGCCGTCGGCAGGTACCCGTCCCCTTTAAGATCCGCCCTGGCCCGAACCGCCATTGTACCGTCGCGCATACCGGGGGTTGATTACGTCCTCAACCCTTACTTAGGGTGTGCCTTCGGATGTAAGTTCTGCTACGCCCACTACATGGGCAGGAGGGTGGGACGGGGTGCCGAGGATTGGGGCAGGTTCGCCTTTGCTAAGGAGGGTTTTGAGTCCGCACTCGTTAGGCAGCTTCGCAGACCCCATAGGTACTACGGAAAGTACGTGCTGATCGGCTCGGCCACGGACCCCTACCAGCCCCTTGAAGCAAAGCTGAAGCTTACACGCAGGATCCTTGAGATCTTCCTGAAGATGGCACCCAGAGTGCGTCTCGGTGTTCTGACGAGGTCTCCCTTGGTCCTCAGGGACACGGACCTCCTACTTAGGCTGGGTGTGGAGGTAGGTGTTAGTATTTCCGTGATGAGGGAAGAGTACTTCCGGGAGGTTGAACCTCTGTCCCCTCCACCCGATGTGCGAATTCATATCCTACGGAAGCTAAGGGAGGAGGGAGTTAATGCCTACGCCTTCCTTGCTCCGGTCTTTCCGGACGCCTACCGTGCCCTCTGCACTGTGGTGCGCTCGTTAAAGGAAAAAAACGTTCCCGTTAGGTACGTGGAGCTCTTAGCACCTTTTAAAAATCCCAACTTGAGACGCCTTTCCCACTTCCGGAGGTGGGTATCTTCCATAAAGAGCGAACCTCTGTACGCCGAATTCTCCGGATGCGTACTATCGGAGTTTCCAAGCGCCCACGTAATAGGGCACGGGTGGAGGTAATGGGACGCCCCACCTTATCCACTTTAAAATACACGCCTTATACGGAGAGGTGCCCGAGCGGCCGAAGGGGCGCGATTCGAAATCGCGTGTCCCCGTGAGGGGACCGTGGGTTCAAATCCCACCCTCTCCGTTTTGGATATAAAGGTCCTCGGAGGCAACTCAAACCCCGTAGTTTTACGTGGGATATGCGAGCATCTGGGCTTAGAGCCCACCAAACACTTCGTAGGGAGGTTTTCCGATGGAGAGATACGCGTTCAGATAGAGGAGAGCGTTAGAGGGCACGACGTTTTCATAGTACAATCCACCAACCCACCTGCGGAGAACCTACTTGAGCTGCTTCTCATAGCCGACGCGGCCCGTAGGGCTTCGGCAGCCCGTATAACGGCCGTCGTACCCTACTTCGGATACGCCCGGCAGGACAGGAAGGACAGGCCCAGAGTACCCATATCGGCCAAACTCGTAGCCAACCTTATAGAAGCTTCGGGGATAGATAGGATCCTGACGGTAGACCTTCACGCGGACCAGATTCAGGGCTTTTTCAACGTACCGGTAGATAACCTCTACGCGACCCCCATATTCCGCGGGCATTTCCAGACTCTTTTCCCCGATGGTCTGGACCCGGAGGAATGGGTCGTAGTTTCACCCGATGTCGGTGGCATAAAGAGGGCACGCCTGATAGCCGAAAAGCTCTGGAACCTCCCGCTGGCGATGGTAGATAAACGCAGGCCAAGGCCGAACGTGTCGGAGGTGGTAAGCGTTATAGGGGAGGTGGAAGGGAAGAACGTCCTTCTGGTGGATGATATAATAGATACGGGAAACACCATAGCCAACGCCTCCAGAGCCCTGATTGAGAGGGGATCCAAAAGGGTGATGGTGATGGCCACCCACGGGCTCTTTTCCGGGAGGGCAAGGGAGGTTTTGAGCGACGCACCCATTGAGAGCATACTCATAACCAACACCGTATTCCGCAGGGAGAAGGCCTTACCCGAGAGAACCCGCGTCCTTGACATATCCGGTCTCTTAGCCGAGGCCATAAAAAGGATACACAGTGGGGGATCCGTTTCGGCCCTGTTCCTGTAGAGAGAGGGCCTGCAGTTCAAAAACTTCCATCTAAAGTGTGAATACCGTAAATTCTAAACTGATTTTTCATCTTTGTGTTTTTCTGGTATCGCGTGAATTCTCCTGTATAATATGCGGCTCATGTTAGTAGCACTAATAAGCACACCTATGACCTTTACGGTTAACCTGAACGGTAATATGGTCTACGGGAACAAGGAGACCTCTCTCTTAGGGGGGAAGGTATCCCTGACCCGCGACGTCTATCCGTGGGAGTACGAAGCCAGCCTGAGCGGTACGTACGGGACGGCGAAGGTGGGAGATAGTAGCGAAGTGACGGCCAACAACGGTCGGGGACTCCTCCGTCTGGACAGGTACATTACGGAGAGGGTGGAGGTGTTCGTATTCGGCTCCTCCGAGTACGATCGCATCATGAACCTTGAGAACCGCTCCGAGGGAGGTGCCGGTGCCAAGTACGTTTTCCTCAAGAGCGAAGGGGCCAAGCTCTCCGTCAGCGCCGCCCTCCTGGGCGGGTACGAGCGTTTCTTAGGGGATACCGTCAGTCGGTACCCCATCAGGCTCTCCATAAGGCCTATGGGCCGGTTTGATATGGGGAACTTCGGCTCCCTCTCCTTCGTTCTGTTCTATCAACCCAACGTCATGGAGTTCGGGACAGACTATCGCGTGTTCGGAGACCTGACCTACTCCGTATCTTTAACCAAGTTCGTAGCCTTTAACCTGATATTCAAGTACAACTACGACGGTTACGTAGCCTCCCAGTCCAAAGATACGGCTTCGTCCCTATACGGCATAAAACCTTACGAATTTAACCTCCTTCTCGGGCTGTCTATGAAAGTACCCTTAGAGAGGTAAGGTCCGGGCATAAAATGACCCCTTGATCCGGATAAAGTTCTACGGAGCGGCGGGGAGCGTCACGGGATCTCTCCATCTGGTAAGACTCCCCGCCCTTTCGTTTATCGTGGATGCGGGGTACTTTCAGGGTACCTTTGAGGAGTTCAATCTGGAACCCCTTGAGGATCTGAGGGACGTACCGTACCTCTTTCTGACCCACGCTCACCTTGACCACGTAGGACGCCTGCCTATATTGGTAAGAAACGGATTCAGAGGTACCGTCATAACTCACAGGGCCACCTGGGAGATAGCCAGATACATACTTGAGGACGCGTACCACCTCATGGACGAGGACGAGAGGCTCTACGACCTCAAAGACCTGCGGAGGACCTTCTCCCTACCCGTTAAGTTCGTAAGGTGCGACGAGGAGTACAGCATCGGGGACCTGAAGTTCAGGGTCAGGGATGCCGGGCATATTTTAGGTTCGGCCTTCTACGAGTACGAGTACAAAGGGAAACGCTTCACCTTCTCCGGGGATCTGGGGAACCGCAACAAGCCCATAGTTCGGGACCCGGAGTTGCCATCGCCCGCCGACGTGGTCGTAATGGAGAGCACCTACGGTGATAGGAAACACCGTCCCTTTGAAGAGTCGGTTAAAGAGCTTAAAGAAGCCATCTTCTCCACCCTCCCCCACGGTAAGGTTCTGATCCCCGCCTTCGCCCTTGAGAGGGCTCAGGAGCTCTTATACATATTCAAAGGCTGGGAGGACTCCGGCGAGTGGCCGGGCGAGTGGAAGGTGGTCTTAGATAGCCCTCTGGCCACGAAGATACTCACGGAGTTCCTGAAGTTCCCCGAGTGCTACGATAGGGAGGCCTACGCCCGTTTCCTTAAGGAAAACCCCTTCCAGATGAGGAACATGCTAATAACCCGCACCAAGGAGGAGTCCAAACACCTCAATCACGTGCGAAAGGGATACCTCATAGTGGCCGGGTCGGGCATGCTTAACGGTGGTCGGGCCATACATCACCTGAAACACATGGTTGAGGATCCGAGGAACTCCCTGATATTTGTGGGTTATCAGGCGAAGGGGACCTTAGGAAGGGAGATAGTGGACGGTGCCGAAAAGGTGTGGATAATGGGACGCTTCTACGACGTGAATATCCGTGTATATACCATAAACGGTTTTTCATCCCACGCCGACAGGGAAGAGCTCCTTGAGTGGGTTGATGCCGCTAACCCCGATACGGTCATCCTGGTCCACGGTGAAGAGCACGCCCGGGAGGCTCTGAAGGAGGAAATACTTAAGAGGAAGGAGCGCACCGTCCTGACCCCATCCCTCTACGACGAGGTGGAGATCTAAGCTCCCAACGACCACCCTACACCGTCTTTCCCCCTTATAATATACACCTCAGGCGGGAGTAGCTCAGTGGTAGAGCACCTGCTTGCCATGCAGGGGGTCGCGGGTTCAAATCCCGTCTCCCGCTCTTTTTTTTAGGAAGCATGAGGAAGGTGGTGGTAGGGCTCTCCGGTGGGGTGGATAGCTCCGTTGCGGCCCTCCTGCTCAAAGAGGCGGGGTACGAGGTGATAGGTGTGAGCGTCCTCCTCAACCCCGAAGGAGGAAGCCCCAACTCCTGTTGCAGCATATCTTCCATCCATATAGCCCGCAGGGTGGCCGTAAAGCTGGGAATCCCCTTCCATACCTTAGACTACTCGGAGGGGTTCAGGAGGGACGTAATAACCTACTTCGTAGAGGAGTACCGGAGGGGGAGGACACCCAACCCCTGTCTGATATGCAACAGGGACTACAAGTTGAAGGCCCTATTTGTCTTCGCGAAGGAGATAGGGGCGGATTTCGTCGCCACAGGACACTACGTACGCAAGGCTCACCTCTCCGGCGTCCCTCTCCTCCGCCGCGGCCCGGACTTCCGTAAGGATCAGTCCTACTTCCTCTTCAGGATACCGAGGGAGTGGATAGAGCGGTTCCTCTTCCCTGTGGGGGAGATGGGAAAGGAGGAAGTCAGAAAGATAGCCCTTGAGCGGGGCCTTCCAACTGCAAGGAGGCCGGAGTCTCAGGACCTTTGCTTCGTAGGTAAGGATTACAGGGCCTTCCTGAAGGAACGGGGTGTGGAGGGACGGAAGGGTAGGTTCATATACCGGGGGAAGGTTGTAGGCTATCACGGCGGTGCTCACAACTTCACGGTGGGTCAAAGGAGAGGGTTAGGGGTATCCGTGGGAAGGAGAGTGTACGTCAGGGCTATAGTGGGGGACGACGTTATCTTAGGGGAGTACGGGGACGTCATGGCCCGTAGGATAACGGTTAGAGATCTGAACTGGCACTTTCTTCCCGGGGAGGAGTTTGAAGCCAACGTGCAGGTAAGGGCCTCCTCAAGGCCCGGGAGGGGAAGGGTAGTGGTTGATGGGGATACAGCCCGGGTCCTTCTGTACGACCCCCTCTTCGCACCGGCACCGGGCCAGGGAGCCGCCTTCTACATTGGGGACGTGCTGGTGGGGGGTGGCACCATAGAGGAGTACTCCCCCTGACTCCTCCCGTCTATTTTCGGTTGAGGCTCTTATTACCGCTGACTTACGTGCATCCCAACGATTCTAACCAACGCGCCCGTCGTCCCCCGCCTTTTTGAGCAGATCCTTACGTTCTGCAGGCACCTCTTAGCCGGATCTAAGTGCTCCTCCGGTGTCCCCATGGTTTTAGCCTTCGGAGTATCCACGGATGGACTCCAGGCCTGTACTATAACGTGGTCGTCGGAATAGCGCGTCGCGAAGGCGTACTGACTTAGAAGAACCATCAGGTTATGCGTTCCCGAAATTGGAACGTTGTGGAGGACCAGAACACTTCTCAAAGCCTTTACCACGCTCTGTTGAAGGTGAGACGGGGCATGGAACTTAGCCATTCCATCGGCCCTTCTATAGTTGGTCCAGCGGTATATCAGAGAACGGAGACCCGCAAACCCTTCAAACCTACTCGCATCCTATCGCTCTTTTATCTCGGGAGAGTTAATGGAGCACTCGCTATCAGAGAAAGGGTTTCACTTCGCCTTAGGTAGCCTGCGGAAGGATCCCCTCCTTTTGTACTCCGCGTTCAGGATGTTCCGTATCCTGTTCTCGTACTCTTCGGTCTTTTTGAGGGAGGTCTTGAGAGCCTTCGCCTCCTCTCTCAAACGGGCCACCTCCTCGTGCAGGCTGGCCACCTCCCTCTCTAACCTCTCCGCCCTCCTGACGTAAGATGCGGGTACGGTAGCGCACCCGGTTGTCAGGAGCGCTACAACAGGCAGGATGATCCACCTCATAGTCCCTATTCTAAGCCCGTAAAAAAAGCGGGGGGCCGAAGCCCCCCTACCTCTGTCGCGTTCGGACCTCGGCCTTACTGGACCTTCAGCCAGCGCAGACCATCAACCTTGTTCTGGATGTAGATGGTGAAGTTGGCGGTGTAGCCACCACCGGAGTTGGAGAGGCTGGTCACCTTTACCGCCCCGAAGTAATCGTTGGCGTCTATGGAGCCGTAGCCGGTGGAGGTGTTGTCGGCCCAGAAGAAGTAGAAGCCACCGTCGGATATGCCACGGGCGGTGTTGTAGTTGCCGGTGCCGGGGGCGAGGTCGCCGCTGGAGTTATCGCTGAAGGCCATCTCCATCTTGGCCGCTCCCACGCTAGTGGCCCCGGCGTCCCTCAGCTCGGGGGTACCGCCGTTGTTGTAGAGGATGAAGTAGCCCGTGTTAGCCGCGGCCACATCCACGTCGCTCTGCTGTATGGCGTTGACGGAGGGGGTGGTGAAATCCACCTTCACCCAGGAGTTGCCCGTCAGGTCGTGGGAGACGATGTCGCTGACGGATCCCTCCCAGGGGGTGAGATCCAGCTTGGTCTTCGTGTCGCCAGCCTGGATGTAAATCTCGGAATATACGCCGTCGGCCCCAGCGAGGGTGTAGGTGGTGTCGTTCACCTCGGCTATGACGTTCTGGTTCTCGTCAAGGACCTTGTACGTGGATACTCCCTCAACAGACGTCCAGGTCAGCTTCAGGTCCGCGCCGTCATTGACGGCCTCGGCCTTTATCTCCACGTTGCCGCCGCCTCCGGGCGGACATCCCGTGGAGAGTATCCCTACGGCGAAGATGGGTAGAATTAGTAAAAACTTCCTCATGGCTTTTCCTCCTTTTACTTAACCTTACCGGGTTTAGGGGCGACCTTAGGCTTGGGCCTGTAGGTGCCCTTAGAGGCCTTTGACTCCTTACCCTCGTGCTCCTTCTCCTCCATCTCCTGAAGGTCGTTGACCTTGGCCTCTAACTCGTCAACGCGGTTCTCCAGGGACTCCACCTTGCTCTGGAGCTCGTCAACGACGGCGACCTTGCTCTCCAGGTCCTGCAGCTTGCTCTGGACCTGACCCTGATTGCACCCTGCAAATGCCAGGAAGGCACCTGCGATGACAAAAGGAACTACTCTTTTCATGGGAGAATATTTTATAGCAGAAAACGGGTGTGTGTTTTCAAAATTTCATGACGATATTCACTGGGCCGTCGTTTATGGACTCCACGTACATGTGATCCCCGAACTCCCCCCTCACGACGGCTACGTAGCGGGAGGTCTCCTCTACCAGTCCGAGGAACATCCCCTCCGCATCCCTCGGATCTTTGGCGTTGCCGAAACTCGGTCTGTTCCCTTTACGGGTGTCCCCGGCCAGCGTGAAGTTGGGCACGATTAAAACCTCACCTCCCACATCCACGACCGACAGATTCATCTTTCCACCCTCATCCTCAAAGACGCGAAGGTTGGCCACCTTACGGGCTATCTTCGGCAGGACCTCGGGCCCATCCCCGCTCTCAAACCCCACGTACACGAGAATACCCCTACCTATGCCCCTCTCCTCACCATCGGATAACCTCACCCGCGCCCTTAGAACCCTCTGGATGAGAACTACGGCCATCACCTCTTCCTCGGTTTCAGGATGAAATGCACGAACCTGCCTTCCTGTTTCGGCTCAACGTCTACGGCGGCGGCGTCGTCAAGGAGGGCTATTACCCTCTCGGCGAGTTGCTTCGTTATATCCACGTGGAGCATCTG
This sequence comes from uncultured bacterium, assembly GCA_964473735.1. Lineage (GTDB taxonomy): Bacteria > Hydrothermota > Hydrothermia > LBFQ01 > LBFQ01 > JAADCS01. Next base: position 10,180 of record CAYYQD010000027.1, on the reverse strand, counting down.
TCGTCCCCTCATGCGTATCTCTATCTTGACCTTGTGCCCCTTCTCAAGGAACTCCCTGGCCTTCTTCAGCTTGACGTTGAGGTCGTGTTCTCCTATGGTGGGGGTTAGCTCTATCTCCTTCATCTCGGGGGTCCTGTCCTTCTTCTTCTGCTTCTTCTTCAGCTCGTACATGTACTTGCCGTAGTCCATGATCCTCACAACCGGTGGGTTGGCGTTGGGGGAGACCTCAACCACGTCCAGACCGTGCTCCTCGGCTATGGCCATGGCCTCCCGGACGCTCATCACTCCAAGGTTGTTCCCGTCGGGCCCTATGACGAGGACCCTCGGCGCCCTTATCTGTTCGTTCACCCTTACACGGGGTAGCCTGTTCCTGTTGCGGTTATCCTTCTTTCTCCTTCTTCCCACGCTATTTACCTCCTTGTTGTTTGCTTATGTACTCCTCAATTCCCGAGGCTATAGCCCGGGCGAGCTTCCTCTGATAGGAAGGGTTGGCCAACTTCTTAGCCTCCCTCCTGTTGGTTATAAATCCGAGCTCCACCAGCACGGAGGGCATCATCACCCACTTCAGGACGTAGAACCCGGCCTGTCTCACCCCCCGGTCTTTGGTAAGGGCCATACGGAGGGCGCTTCTGTGTATGCTCAGGGCGAGGTTGTAGGACTGTTCCAAAAGCAAGTTCTGGAGGAGGTCCCCCAATATGGCCCCCACGGGCTCGTCCGGTTTCACGTAGCCTATGTCGTACTTTATGGCAGAGTTCTCCAGTATGGCCACGGCCCTCTCCTGTGAGGTCCTTGACTCGGAGAGGAAGTAGGTCTCCATGCCGCTGGCCTTACGGTCCCTACTGGCGTTGCAGTGGATACTTACGAAGAGGTGGGCGCCGCTGCGGTTGGCCATCCTCGCCCTCGCGTACAGGGATACGTACTCGTCCCTCTTGCGGGTCAGGAGGACTCTGTACCCTCTGGCCCGGAGTATCTTAGCCACCTTTAAGGCTACGGACAGGTTTATGTCCTTCTCTTTGTAGCCGTTCCCGACGGCTCCGGCGTCCCTTCCCCCGTGGCCCGGATCTATGACCACGGTTATCCTCTTGGCCCTCCGGGGTACTATTTTGCTTATCACTACGCGCAGCGTATCCCCCGACTTAGACACCTCGTACCCGTTGGCCCGGGCACCTAAGTGGATGATAAAGCGGGTCTCCTTCCGGCGTTGCTCCACCCTGACGAAGGAGACGAAGTCCCCGTCCCCCACTATCTTCCAGAACTTACCGTAGAGGCCCCGAACGGAGACCACAACGCTGTCCTCACCGCGGGACACTTTGAACGCCCCCTTTCGGGAGGTTATCGTGATAACGTAGAGGTCCCTCTTCCTGTCCTTCCCCATTATGAAACGGATGGAGGGCTTCCCTTTGAAGAACCTTTTCCTCTCCGAATCCCAGAACCATCTACCACCCATCTGAACGAGAATGGGAGCGAGCTGGTCCGCCCTCACGTACAGCCTCTTACCCCTCCACCGCTTTTGAAGTGGGAAGGTGTTTCCACCGTAGGAAACGGCGTCCTCGTAGACGTAGCGGGCCACCCTCCCGTTGAAGAGCACCCTATCCTCGTACACCTTAGCGCCGGTTATCCTCCTTATCTCCGACGTGGTTAGCCATTGGGAAGTCAGTAAAAGCAGCATCAGGCCTCGTAGTATATCCTTCTCTCTATGAAGACCTTCTGCAGGACAGTCAGGAGTCCGACCACTGCGAGCAGGGCTATGGCGACGGCGGAGGCGTAGCCTATGTTGAAGTCCTCAACACCCTTCTGGTAGAGGTAATACACCAGAACGTTCGTGGTCCCCATCGGGCCACCGGGAGGGGGTCCGGTCATTATCCAGATAGGGGCGAACACCTGAAAGGAGATGATGAAGCTGGTCAGGTAGACGTAGAAGAGGGATGGGGCCAGGAGAGGGAGGGTTATCCTCCAGAACACGGTCCATGCCCCGGCCCCGTCAATGGCCGCGGCCTCATATACGCTACGGTTTATGGACTTGAGCCCGGCGTAGAGGATTATCGTGTTGTAGCCGAAGCTCTTCCACACGGCCATTATCACCACGGAGAGGAGGGCCAAAGAGGGTCCGTGTCCGAAGAAGATACCGGAGGGCTCTTCCAACCATCGCAGGGGGGGAAGGTGGAGGAGGCTAAGGACGAAGTTGAAGAAGCCTGCGGAGGGGTTGTACAGCCACTTCCACACTACGGACGCCGGGACCAGGGAGATCACCACGGGGGTAAATACGGAGAACTTGAGAAGAGAGGATAGGGGACCGCTTACGCTGTTTATGAGGAGGGCGGCTAAGAGGGCTACGGTGATGCCTATGGATATGCTGAGGAAGGAGTACCAGAAGGTGTTGCCCATAGCCTGCCAGAAGAAGGGGTCGTGCAGGAGGAGGGAGAAGTTCCGAAGTCCGACCCACCTCTGAAAGCCCACCAATCCCCACTTCTGGAAGGAGTTTATGAGTACCAAAAGGGAGGGGATGAACTTGAACAACGTCAAAACCGTCAGCGCTGGCAACAGGAACACCACCGCCAGAAGTACCTTCCTTCCCTCCGAGAACAAGGCGGTATTATAGCGGGGATAGAATACCTCCGTTGCTACAGCTCTTGATCCCCCTGTGTGAGACCGCCCCTTACCCCGAGAGGATGACCTACCGCCGCACCATAGTGGAGCTGGGTTATCCCGTGAAGGTCAGGGAGGACTACAGCGTAATCGTAGGCGGGAGGAAGGTTAAGTGGGGTTTTAGACGCAGGATCCCCGGGGGGATGGGTGAGGTCGTGGTTAAGGAGGCCTACGACAACGGGAACCCCGCACCCTTCAAGGTCAGGAACCTGCCACACGCTACTGAGATAACGGTGGGGGAGGGGTGCCTACCCGTGGGGAGACACCGCATGACCGTGGAGTACGACCTCTACCCCCAATTCAGGGGGGACACCCTCACAATAAACCTCCTGAACGGGGAGGTCTCCGTGCCCGTGGATTACGTGGAGGTGGTCGTGGTGTCCGGGGATACGGGCGGGGTCGTACCCTTGAGCCGCGGCTTCAACGTAACGGAGGTCCCCGCCTTCGGAGTGGTGCGCATCTCGGGAAACGGCCCCTACGCTGGGGATACGGTACTCAACGTGCTCCTTAAGGTACCGAAACCGCGGGTGGAGTGGCACGTACCCGCGCTTTTAGTGGCGATGGCCCTGCTCTCGCACGTCCTCTCTTCCCTGAGGCGGGCGTAGAATAGGGGGAGTTGAAGACCCTCGTAAGGTGGAGCGTTGAGCACCCCGTAGGTATCGGCGTTCTGCTCTCCGCCCTCGTTATCACCGGTCTGTACTCCCTGTTCAGGTTGAAGATAGACCTCCTCCCCGACGTCTCCATGCCTACGATAACGGTTATAACCCCCTATCCCGGGGCGGATCCCGGAACCGTTGAGAGGAACGTTACCGTTCCCCTTGAGAACGCCCTTAGAGGCATCGCGGGGGTCGTGAAGGTCAGGTCAAGGAGTACGGAGGAGTACTCCCAGATAGAGGTTCAGTTCTCCTACGATAAGGACTTAGACGCCGCCCTCATGGAGGTCAGCGAGAGGATAAGGGGTGTGAGGCTCCCGGAGGGGGCGGGAAAACCCACCGTAATACCCTTTGACCCCTCGGTTTTTCCCATAATAACCGTGACCTTCCCGGAAAGCCAGAGGGGGCTGGTCAAACACCTGTGGAGGGACAGGGTCTTGGGCATAAAGGACGTGGCTCTGGTGCCGTTGCTCTTCACGTCGGAAACCTACACCCGGGTCTCCCTCAAGCCGGACAGGTTGGCCCTCTACAGGATACCACCGAGGGACGTGGTGGCGGCCATAAAGGACAGGATGTACGACGTCCCCGCCGGTGGGGTCGTTCTCTCCGGCAGGCTGGACTCCCTCCATCGCCTCAAGGACTTGATCGTGGGTTTCCACGGTAGGCCGATCTTCCTGTACGAGGTGGCCGACGTATCCGGGTACGAGGAGAGGTACGAGGTCCTGCAGCTCAACAACGACACCCCCGCAGTCATAAGCCCGGTCTTTAAGGTGTCCGGCGCCAACACCTACGAGGTGGGAAGGAAGATAAAGGAGGTCTTAGGTGAGATAGCCCGTAGCGGTCGCCTGAAGTTCTGGGTGGCGATGGATCAGAGCTTCCTCATAGAGAAGGTGGTTAAGGAGGTGGCCAACTCCGCCTTCGTGGGGGGACTTCTGGCCGTCCTCTTCGTCGTACTCTTTACCCGCAGCGTACGTCTCGCTCTCGCCATAAGCCTGAGCATACCCCCGGCCATCGTCATCTCCCTGATGGCCCTTCACTTCTTCGGATACACCCTGAACGCCATGACCCTCGTGGGCATGGCCCTGGCCATCGGCATGATAGTTGATAACTCCGTCGTAGTGAGCGAGAACATCTACAGGTTGAGGGGACTGGGATTTTCGGACAAGGAGGCGGCGGTTGAGGGGGCCTCGCAGGTCATCCTGCCCATAACCGCATCCACCCTGACCACTATAATCGTCTTCTTCCCCGTCGTGTATCTCAGCGGTCCCATAGGCCGCATAGCCGAAAACGTCGCCGTGGCGGTAGTTTTTTCCCTCCTCTCCACCCTCCTCATAGCCGTAAGCGTTACCCCTACGTACGTACGTTTCATTCTGGGCAGGGTTAAGGGGGGAGTCCCTATCGTTGCCTCCCTGTACCGCAGGTTCCTGTACCGGTACCTATCGGGATGGAAGGCCCCGGTATCCGTGGGCCTGCTTCTGCTCCTACCCTTCCTTCTGGCCCCGTTCGTGGGGGGTGAGTTCCTCCCAGTCCTTGACTCGGACTTCATATACATGGAGGTGGAGCTTCCGCCCAACACACCCTTTGAGAAGACGGCCAACTACATGAGGAGCGTCTCACGTATCTTCTCCGACATACCGGAGGTGGAGAACTACGCTGTCTTCGTCAGCGCCCCCAAGAACATCCCCAAGGGTATCTTAGCCTACGGCGGTGGGGCAACGGAGACCTACAAGGGGCAGGCCTTCGTGAGGTTGAGGGAGAGGAGCAAAAGGAGGAGGACCCAGCAGGAGATTGAGGAGGAGATCCTGCGGAGACTCCCACCTTTTCCGGGGAGGAAGGTAAAGTTCATTCCGGTGGAGAGACTCACCATGTTCGGGATGCAGGGGAAGTCGGTGAGCGTGGGATTCACGGGTGGGGATATGGGCACCCTTACGGCCATAGCGAAGAGGTTTGCCAGAGAGCTGGAGAAGGTGCCCGGAATAAGGAACGTTGAGGTGTCCCTGAGGCCGGGGCATCCCGTTGAGGTGTGGAAGGTAAAGGAGGAGATAAAGGCCTTAGGTACGGGCGTATCTATGGCACAGAGCGACCTCTACGTCCTCCGCCATGGGTACAGCGTGGGGGAGATAGGGGGGGAGAAGGTGGTGGTGGCCTCCGATACCTCCTACCCCGTGGAGGTCTATCCGGTGGTCGGAGACTCCGGCGTGGGGTACGCTTTGGACTACGTACGGATAGACACGGCCATAACCCCCGCCGTAATAGACAGGGAGAACGGCCTGAACGTGGTGTACGTCAGGGCGGACAGGAGCACACCCAACCTGTTGGGTATATACCTGCGGGTAAAGTCCCTCCTTGAGGGGATGCACCTGCCGGAGGGGTACGGCTACTCCCTCGGTGGGGAGGTGATGGACCTCCTTGACATGCTCCGTCAGATAACCTTGGCCGGAATCTTGGCCGTCGTACTGGTGTATGCGGTCCTCGTTGCCCAGTTTGAGAGCCTACGGATGCCTTTCGTAATAGCCATGAGCGTAGTTTATGGCCTGGCCGGTGCTCTGGCCTTCATGCTCCTCTTTCGCGTAACCTTCTCCCTGGTGTCTGCCCTGGGCATCCTCGTCTCCGCCGGGGTCGTCGTGAATAACGGTATAGTTATGCTGTCCATGGCCGAACGGCTGAAGGACCTGCCCCCGAAGGAGAGGATCGTTGAGGCGGCCTTCGTGCGCCTCCGCCCCATCCTCATAACCACCATAACCACCCTGATGGGTCTCCTCCCGATGATGTTCATGGTGAGCGAGGGTTTTGAGTACCGCAGGCCCATAGCTGTGGCCCTCTTCGGGGGACTCCTCTGGGGGACCCTCTTCTCCCTCTTCGTCCTGCCTTTCCTGTACGTTCTGGTGGAGAGGAGATAGGGACGGAACTCTGAACGCCCGGCGTTCAGACATCCCACGCCCCCGTTCGGCGACCACCCTACAATTTCCACCGTTATGAGAATAGGATTCTTCACAGACACCCACCTGGGGGCGACCCTCTACCGTGGGGCGAGGGGATGGAGGACGAAAGGGACGGACATTTCCGACATCCGCAGGGGGGACGTGTACGGGAGCTTTAACGCCGCCCTTGAGGTCTTCCTGAAGGAGAGGCCGGATATAGTCGTGCATTTGGGGGACCTCCTTGAGGGTAGGGCCTCGGCAACCATATTCAACGACCTCACTAGCGTAATGAACGGCATCAGAACCCTCCTTGACGCCGGCATCAGGGTTATCCTGCTGGAGGGTAACCACGACTTCCGACGGTACGCTGACAGTAAGGATCAACCCTTTACGGTCATAGAAACGGCCTTGAGCGACTACCTGAACCGCGGAAGCCTCGTCATCGTCAGGGCGGGGGAGTACAGGATAGTGGAGGGATGGGCCAGAGTTCCCATAGTGGCCGTCGGCTACCACGACGAGGGGGACAACTTCAGAGGATTGAGCGGCACCCTGCGCAGAGCGGCGGAGGAGTTAAATGGCAAAAGGGCCGTACTCCTCCTCCATCAGACCGTGGGGGACGTGTGGGGGATACCGGAGTTCTACCGCATAGAGGATATACCGGATAACTTCGTCTATACCTTCAACGGCCATATCCACAAGAGAAAGCTGGTCGTAAGGCCTCCGAGGATATTCGTCAACCCGGGATCGGTTGAGTATCAGGATATGGGTGAGGCGTGGGACGTACTGGAGCTGCTCCACCTCTACGATTACTTAGAGAGAACGTACGGCCACGATAAGGCTCTGGAGATGTTTAAGAGGGTCGTGATGAAGGGGGTAGTCTTCCTTGACCTCAACGCGCCCAGAATCCGGAACCTGATTGATCCGGAGGATGTGGATCCAGAAGGGGACGAGTTCCCCACCTACTACTGGAACTCCTCCCGCCCGCCCGTATTCTACCATCCCCTTCCGACCAGCAGACCTTTCCTGAAGGCCGAGGTACAGCAGCAGGGGGTGGGGAATTTCAGGGGTGCCCTGGACAGACTCCTTACGATATTCAACGGCCTCGGGGTGAAGGCCCCAGTCCTGTCGGTCGTGGCCCGGATGGACGAGGGCAGCCTCTCCAACCTTCAGGCCTACCTTCTGGGCCTCCTTGATGCCGGGAAGCTGTCCGCCCTGAGGGTTCTGTACGAGTCTCCCGTAGAATTTGAGCAGGAGGAGGAAACGGACCACGAAGATAAGTACGCCGTCTTTGGGAAGTACGCTCCCGTATTACGGACGGTTGATGGGGACATAGACGAAATTCTGGACCGTAAGGCACAGAAGGAGGAGGCCAAAAGAGGTGAGAAGAAAAAACTGGACGACGAGATAGAGAAGCTGAAAGAAAGAGTGAAGGAGAAGATCCTGTCCGCGTTGAAGGAGGAGAGCTATACTGAAGGAGGGGAGCCATGTTAAGGAAAATACACCTGAACAACTTCCGCAAACACCACCAGAGGGTGATAGATTTCGGAAAGATAACGGCCATCTTGGGCCCCAACGGGGTGGGAAAGAGCACCGTCCTTGACGCCATAGAGCTGGCCCTTTACCCGGACCAATTCCACACCGTGGCCCACAACGTACGAAAGGGAACAAAACAGGCCGGAGTGAGTCTGGAGGTCTCCGCCAACGGCCACACGGCGACTTTCAGCGTTACTGTACGGACGAAGGGGAAGAAGCTGGACTCCACCGTGACCTACGGAAACGGCAGGGTGGGGGACATCAACCGGGTGAGGAAAGAGATAGGGCTTCCGGGGTCCTTGAGGGAGTTTGAGATACTCCACTACGTCAGGCAGGGTGTCTTCAACTCCAGCCCCAAAGAGATAGCCGGTACGGTGCGCAGGATTCTGGGCATAGACAGGATAAAGGAGCTGCTGGAAATACTTAAGGAAATTGAGAGGGATCTGGAAAGGGAGATAGAGGGCCTCAAAGGGAAACTTCCCATCGTAGATGACCACTTCGCCCATCTAAGGGTCGTGGAACTGGGGGACCTTGAGAGGAGGATAAACCACCTGCACAGGGAAGCGGAGGCGCTGGAGTGCGAAGTCCTGTTCCTCACGGGCCGCAGAGACCGGGA
>CAYYQD010000027.1:0-1711 GCA_964473735.1 uncultured bacterium | reverse complement strand
AGGTGCGGCCCATACGGGAGTACGCTGCTGCCAGAAAGGAGTTTGAGGAGACAAAGGAGGCCCATCAGGAGTACAAGGAGCTGGAGAAGAAAAAGAAAGAGCTTGAAAACAGGCTCAACAGGTTGAGGGAGGTATGGAGATGGCTAAAGAGGATGGACGGGTTGAAGGGTGATATAGAGCGGGTCCTCGGCCACGTACCCACTCGCGGGGAGTACGACAAAAAGTTGAAGGACCTCCGCTATAAGAAGACCTCCCTTGAGAAGGATATAGAGCACGAGAAGAAGAGACTTGAGGCCCTGAAGGGTGGAGAGAGTAGGTGTCCGGTGTGCGGCAGGGAGATACCCGACCCCCAAGCCCTCATCGGCGGGGCCAAGAAAAGATTGGGGAAGTTGAAGAATGACCTCAAGAGGGTGTCCGATGAGGTAAAGAAGTACGAAAGTGTAAAAGATAAGGTCAGGGAGTACCACGACCTCGCCGACAGGGTTAGGGAGGCCGTGAAAGAGCTGAACGGAGTGAGTCTGCCCGCGAACGCCTCCCTAAAGGACCTGCAGAGTGAGGTGGAGAGAATCGGGAAGAAGCTCAGAGATGAGAAAGAGGAGGTGGAAAATCGCCTCAAAAGGTTAGAGGATGCCCACAAGCGACACGTGGCAGCCGAGCTCAGGATGAAGAAGTACGAGAAGAATCTACCCGTTCCCCCCCACGAGTTGAGGATAGGTGACCTCGCCCGGTTGCCCGAGGAGGTTCTGGAGAAGTACGGGGAGATGAAGAGGCTTGAGAAAGAGATAGAGGACCTGAAAGGGAAGATAGAACGTCTGGAGAAGGATATAAAGGAGATAAGGGACAGGTATCCCGGAGCGAAAGGGAACTTGGAGAGGTATCTAAAGAATCTGGAGAGTAGGTTGGAGGAGAAGGAGAGGTACCTGAAAACCCTGTCCGACAAGGAGGAGAAGGAGAGGAAGATTGGGGACTTACAGCGTGCGCTTGAGGCCTTAGGGGACCCCGAAGGGGAGTTGAAGAGGATAGAAGAGAACATATCCGCGATGAGGGAGGAGAAGGAGAGGAGAGTGGAGATTCTACACAACACAGAGCTGGAGCTGATGGGTAAGAAGGATGCTCTGAAGGATAGGGAAGAGAAGGTCAGGAAGCTGGAGGAAATACACGGAGAGTGGAAAGGGAAGTCCCTCCTGCAGAGTAGGGTGAGGGCCATGATAGAGGAGGTTAATGGGAAGGAGAAGAGGTTCGTAGAGGCCCGCAGGAGGGTCTTTGAAGCTAAAGTGGCACACTACTTCCTCAACGTCTTCGGACACAACGCCTCCTACAGCAAGCTGGAGATGGACGAGGACCTGATGCCCGTCCTCACCCTGCACAACGGGGAGAGGGTTTCGGTATCTTACGGCCAGAGGGTGGGGACCGACCAGATAGCCCTGAGCGGTGGGGAGAAGACGGCCATGTACCTATCCTACATAATGGCCCTGAGGGAGATAGTGGGTAGGGAAAGGGGGGTGGCACCCATCCTGCTTCTGGACGAGCCGACGACCCATTTAGACGCCCGGAGGAGGGAGGACGTGTGGCAGATGCTGGACGCCCTACATACCCATAAGGGGATCCAGATAGTCGTGGTTACCCACGACGTTCTCTCCTTTGACGAGATCCTTGGCTCCAGACCCTACGTGCGTTCCGTTAAGCTGTGAGGGGGGCGTACGCCCCCCTT
>CAYYQD010000026.1:16437-19087 GCA_964473735.1 uncultured bacterium | reverse complement strand
AACCTGCGTACAGATATGGAGAAACTCCGTGCGGAGATATACCGTCTCCATTCCAACACGGTGCGCTGGATGTTTATCCAGTTTTTGGCCCTTGCGGGTCTGCTCTTCGCCCTCCTGAGGTTCGTGGTGTAGGGGTATCATTTTTGTAGGTTTTATACCCGGAGCACCTTCGTCCTATTTACCCTCCTTCCCATCTACCTCTCCTCCATAAGGTTTCCAGCCTCAACGCACATTTAACCGGGCGCTTCTAATACATCACGCTTACAATTCCCGCCATGGATAAGACGGTAAGGACGAGGTTCGCCCCCTCGCCGACCGGGTACCTTCACGTTGGTGGGGCCCGTACGGCTATCTTTAACTACCTATACTCCCGACATACGGGCGGTAAGTTCCTGCTACGCATAGAGGACACGGACAGGCAGAGGTACAGGCCGGAGTGGGTGGATGCCATCTTGGAGGGCCTGAAGTGGCTCGGCCTTGAGTGGGACGAGGAAGTGGTCTTTCAAAGTAAGAGGCTGGAGAGGTACAGGGAGGTGGCCGAGGAACTCATAAGGAGGGGGAAGGCTTACAGGTGCTACTGCACACCGGAGGAGCTGGAGGCCGAGAGGGAGGAGGCCAGAAGAAAAGGGGTACCCTACAGGTACTCCCGTAAGTGCCTGCACCTTACGGAGGAGCAGAGGAGGAAGTACGAGGAGGAGGGACGTAAGCCATCAGTAAGGTTCTACGTACCCGACGACCTTGAGATAACCTTCCACGACTTAGTCCACGGGGACATAACCTACAACACCAACGACTTAGGGGGAGACTTTATCATCGTCAGGTCGGACGGTTTTCCTACGTACAACTTCGCCGTGGTGGTGGATGATCACGATATGGGTATGACCCACGTGATAAGGGGGGACGATCACATCCCCAACACCCCCAAGCAGATCCTCATATACCGTGCCATGGGATGGGAGGTTCCGGAGTTCGCTCATCTGCCCATGATACTGGGGCCGGACCGTCAGAAGCTCTCCAAGAGGCACGGCTCTACCTCACTTGAGGAGTTCAGGCTACAGGGCGTACTCCCGGAGGCCCTCTTTAACTACCTACTTCTCCTGGGGTGGTCCCCCGGCGATAACAGGGAGATAATAAGTAAGGAGGAGGCTATCAGGCTGTTTGACGTGAAAGATGTTAACAAGTCCGCCGCCGTCTTTGACCACGACAAGCTCTACTGGATGAACTCCGAGTACATCCGCGCCCTATCCGACGGGGAGCTGGTGCGAAGACTCAAGGAGTACAACGAGTACTTAAAGGAAAAGGGAGAGGGATACCCCGTTCCGGAGGAGGCTTACCCCGTACTGGTCGGGCTGTTTAAGGAGAGGGTGAAGACCTTGCGGGACTTCTTTGAGTACGGGGTATTCGTGTATAGGGAGGACTTCCCTTACGACCCTAAGGCCGTTAAAAAGCGCCTGAAGGACCCCAACATCTTCACCTACCTGAAGGGCCTCGCGGAGCGGCTGGAGGGTCTGGAGGAGTGGAAGGAGGATAAGATTGAAGAGGTGCTAAGGTCCTACGCCGACGAGCTGGGGGTGAAGCACGCCCTCCTCATTCACGGAAGCAGGGTCGCCGTCTCCGGCGTGGCCGTTGGCCCCAGCCTCTTCCTGCTCCTTGAGGCCTTAGGTAAAGAGAGGGTAATCCGCAGGTTGAGGGAGGTGGAAGAAAGGGTCAGGTCCCAAACCTCCTCCTGAAGGCCTCCATAAGTGCCCTCTCCATCCTCTCCATCTTCGGGGCCTTACTCCTGACTTTGTGGTCGTAGCCTAAGGCGTGGAGTACCCCGTGGAATATCCTGCGGGCCACCTCGTAGGGGTCGTAGCGCAGGTGGGACGGACACACCACCACCTCCCTGACGTCGTCGTATACGAAGGTTAGAACGTCGGTTGTGGTCCTCTCACCGAAGAATCTCTCCTTTAGGCTCGCCATGTACTCCCCATCCACCAGCGCCACCGTAATGCCCGAAGTATCCACACCAACGTCCTCAAAGGCGAGGCGTACGGCCGACAGAAAACCCTCTTCTGGCTTCCATTCCGAAAGATTCACTATCTCCACGCCCCTATCTTAAGGGCGCTCACCTAACCAGAACCCTCCTCACCCTACCATTCGCCTTCACAAAGTACGCTCCTCGCCTCAACCTCATCCTTCCACGACCGCGGAAAATCACCTTTCCATCCACCGAGAATACCACCACCTCCGAGTAGGCTACGAGGGTTCTCCCGTTCAACACGTAAGGCTTCCTCTTCGCCCTATCCCTCTCCACTCTCCTTTTTGTAGAACATCACGGAGTCCAAACAGGCCGTATCTCCAGAGGGAACGGTGAAGGTGCCCGTTGTGGGTGAGTAGTTATGGCGCTGGGAAGGTGAGACATCACCCGCAGGAATGGGGCAGGAATACGGCCCCAAGGTGGGAACTGGCACTGCTCCGCGGATCGGAGATGATCGCAGGGTACCCCCGCGTATCCGGGTACGTAAGGGACCTATCTGGACGAACGGTTCGCCCGTTATGAACGGTACGGAGTACTTCCCTGTCGTATTGTATCCCGAGAAAGAGGCCCATCCGCGGGGGTTATACCCGCATCTTCCTTCCGTATCTGGTGGGACGGGGCCGTAAGGAC
>CAYYQD010000026.1:0-16337 GCA_964473735.1 uncultured bacterium | reverse complement strand
TAAGGACCACCCAGCCCCGACGCTATCTGCTACCGTTGGCCCTTCTTCCCGGCCTTATATGACCTTCAGCTCCCTTCCAACCTTAACGAACTTCTCAACGGCGAAATCTAAGTCGTCCCTGGTGTGTATGGCGGAGAGCATCACGCGGAGGCGGGCGGTGCCTTTCGGTACGGTGGGATAGACTATAGCCTGCACGAATATACCCTCCTCAAAGAGCCTCTTACTGAACTCCTGTGCCACCGGCTCCTCCCCCACGACTATAGGGGTTATGGGGGTCTGACTCTTCCACGTGTTGAAGCCCTCCTCCTGCATCCTCTTCTTGAAGTAGTTGGCGTTGTCCCAGAGCCTCTTCACCCGGTCCTCGCTCTCCGTGAGTATCTTAACGGCCTCTATAGCCGCAGCCGTGTCGGGGACGGTCATGGCCGAGGAGAAGAGGAAGGGACGGGACTTCTGGTGGAGGTACTCAACCACCGTCTTGCTGGAGGCGGCATAACCTCCAACGACCCCGAAAGCCTTGGACAGGGTCCCTATCTCTATATCCACTTCACCGTGGAGGCCGAAGTGATCCACTATGCCACGACCTCCCTTACCTAAGACCCCCTCGCCGTGGGCGTCATCCACCATGAGGACGGCGTCGTACTCCTTCGCCAGCTTGAGTATATCCGGCAGAGGGGCAATATCCCCGTCCATGGAGAACACCCCATCCGTGACTATCAAGGCCCTCTTACCCTCGTGGCGGTGCTCCTTGAGCTTCCTCTCCAAGTCCTCAACGTCGGCGTGGGCGTACCTGACTATCTTGGCACGGGAGAGCCTGCACCCGTCTATGATGGAGGCGTGGTTGAGCTCGTCCGAGAATATCACGTCCTCCCTGCCAACGATGGCGGGTATGACCGAGAGGTTGGAGTTGAAGCCACTCTGGTAGGATATGACGTCCTCGGCCATCTTGAACTCGGCCAGCATCCTCTCCAACACCCTGTGGAGGGTCATGGTGCCGGATATGGTGCGCACGGCCGCCGGTCCTATACCGTACTCCTCTATGGCCCTCTTGGCCGCCTCCCTCAGGCGGGGCTCGTTGGCGAAGCCTAAGTAGTTGTTGGAGGTCAGGTTGAGTACCCTCTTACCGTCCACCACTATCCAGGCATCTACGGGCGACTGCACGGTACGGATATAAACGTAGAAACCCGTATCCTTAAGGGTCTGAAGCTCCTGCGCCAGTTCCTCGTTGAACTTTACGTTTGCCATAAGGTGGTATTTTACCCCCGCCGCCTACCGTCTCACTCTTCTATCTCCACCACCTTGTCCCGGCTCCTGTGTCCCCTGACTATCCTGACCCGGGATTTTGGGACACCGTAGTACTCCGCTAAAACCTCGGTAAGCTCCGAGTTGGCCTTACCCTCTCGGGGTGGGGACTTAACGTGCACGACCAACACGTCCCCCATGGCCACCACCTTACTCTCACGGGAGTTGGGCCTGACCTTAACCTTGATCCTCATCAGTCCTTCATACCTCCCCTCGCATATACCTCCGTTATCTGCCTCTGGAATATGGCGAACACCACTAAGGCCGGAAGGGCGCTGAGGAAGGAGGCCGCCATCAGGGCCGGATAGTTGGAGACCTCCCCCTGGGAGAAGTACGCCACGGCCAGCTGGATGGGCCTCAAGTTCTTGTTGGAGACCACCAGAAGGGGCCACAGGAAGGAGTTCCACGTATATACCGCGCTGAAGACGATTACCGTTATGAGGACGGGCTTTATTATGGGGACGGCCACCTTGAGGAGGAAGGTCAGGTCGTTTCCCCCATCAACGTATATGGCGTCCCGGAGCTCTTTGGGTATGCTCCGGAAGGCCTGACGGAGGAGGAATATGGAGTATATGTTTGCCATCCACGGGACGACCAGACCCGCGAAGGTATCCACCAACCCCAGCTTCTGTACGACGACGAAGAGCTGGAGGATGAAGACGGGCATGGGTACGGAAGCCATTACCAGCAGGAAGGAGAAGAGCACTTCCCTACCCCTGAAGTCTATCCACGAGAAGGCGTAAGCCGCGAGGGTGGAGGTGATGACCTCACCGCTCACGATGAAGAGGATCATGCCCAGGGTGACCAGAACGCTCATCCCCAGATTGAGTCTGGTGAAGACGAGACGATAGGCGTCAAAGGTTATCTCCTTAGGCCAGAGGGTGGGAGGAAAGAGTATGGCCTCCGACTGCGTCTTAAGGGACGTGATGAACATCCAGTAAAAGGGGAAGAAGGTGAATAACAGGAGCAGTACGACCCCTCCTCCTATCACTACGGCTCTGACGTACCTATTCACCGAAGACCTCCGTATAGACCGCCCTAACTCCCTCCCTCTCCCGCGTCTCCCGGACTACCTTTCCGTCCTTGAGAAAGACGAAGCGGGTGGCGAAGTCGGACAGCTCGTCAATCTGGTGGGAGGTGAAGAGGAAGGTCCTCCCCTCCCTCCTTCTCATCATCTCCACCACCTTCTCCCTCAGGAGGAAGTCAAGGGAGGAGAGGGGCTCATCCACTAAGTATAGGGGTACGTCCTTCGCCATACCTAAGGCCACCCTGATCAGCATCCTCTGCCCCTTGGAGAGGTCCCCGTACTTCGCTCCCTCGGGTAGGTTCAACATCCCTAAGAAGTCGCGGAAGAGGTCGTAGTTGAAGGGCCAGAAGCTGGAGGAGAACCGGGCTAAGTACCCCAAGGAGAACCCCTCGTAGAGGTTGTCGTTCTCACTCACGTAGGATAGTACCTTCCTGCTTCCCACCGATGGGACCTCGTACCCTCCCACGACAACCTTCCCCGCCTGAAAGGGCTCAACGTTGGCTATCACCCTTAGAAGGGTACTTTTGCCGTATCCGTTCGGGGCGAGCAGGAACACCCTCTCCCCCTCCGCCACCTCTAAATCCAGCCCGCGGAGGACGGGCTTTCTGCCGTAGGTCTTATACAACCCCTCTATCCTGAGCAAGTTCGGTATTATAGGGTGGAGGTCCTCCCCGTATAATAGGACGCCTATGAGAAAGCTACCCCTTCTGTTGGTACTCACTCCACTGTTCTCCTGTGCCCAGATAGACTCCGGTGAGGTGGGGGTAAAGAGTACCTTCGGTGTGATAGATAAGAACGAGCTCCCTCCGGGGATACACTTCTTTATGCCCGGCGTTCAGAGTATATACGTCGTCCCCGTGTACGACCTGACTCTGGACTTCGTCTCGGAGAGCTCCAAGGAGGAAGGATTGGACCCCATAGACGCCCTGTCCAAGGACGGTCTGCCCGTGATAATTGAGGCCACGGTGCGCTATTCCCTGGTGCCCGATAAGGTGGCCGAGCTCATGATAGACTACGGTCGCCCTCTACCCATGACGGTTGAGAGGAAGCTGGTGATACCGACCGTCAGGTCGGAGATAAGGGACGCCGTTTCCGAGTACAAGACGAGCGAGATATACAGCATGCGCCAGAACTTCTCAAAGGTGCTGCGAGAGGCCCTTATAGACGCTCTACGGCGGGAGGGAAGGATATACGTCAAGGACGTTTATATCCGTAAGATCAAGTTCCCGGAGAAGTTCCTGGGGGCGATAGAGAAGAAGCAGATAGCCCAGCAGGAGGCCGAACGGATGAAGTACGTACTTGAGAAGGAGAGATTGGAGGCGGAAAGAAAGAAGATAGAGGCGCAGGGTATAGCGGAGGCCCAGAGGATAATAGCCCGCCAGCTAACCAACCAGTACCTGACGTGGAAGTACCTTGAGGTCTTACGGAACTTCGCCGAAAGTAAGAACAACACCATAATCGTAGCCCCGTACGATCAGAAGCTGACACCTCTGCTGAACGTCAAGTGAGGGCATGGGCAGGGTACTCTACCCCTTAGCCTTCATGCTGACCGTGGTTCTGGTGGGTACTGCGGGGTACGTCCTTATAGAGGGGATGCGACCCCTTGAGGCCCTCTACATGACCGTTATAACCGTATCTACGGTGGGTTTCGGTGAGGTGAAACCCCTCGGGGATCCGGGAAGGGTATGGACCATCTTAGTGATAATCTTCGGTTGGGGGACCATAAGCGTCCTCATCACCCGGATCTTCGGAGCGGTGGTAGAGAGAGAGTTCCTGCAGGCGTTCCGTATGAGGAGGACGAGAATGAAGGACCTGAAAGGGCACTACATAGTGTGCGGCTTCGGTAGAATGGGGAGGAAGGCGGCCGAGTTCCTGTCGGAGAGCCGGAGACCGTTCGTGGTCGTGGATATAAAGGGCGAGAGGGTGCAGGACGCCATAGAGATGGGTTATCTGGCCGTTGAAGGGGACGCCACAGACGAGGAAACCCTAAAGAAGGCCGGGATAGAGAGGGCTAAGGGGCTGGCCGCCCTGCTGGACTCGGACCACGCCAACCTGTACGTGGTACTCAACGCAAAGAGCCTTAACCCGGACATCTTCGCCGTCTCCACCGCCCTTACGGAGAAAGGAGGTAATCTCATCAGGAAGGCCGGTGCGGATCGCGTCATCCTCCCCTTTGAATGGGCGGGCATGCGGATAGGCCGATTCTTGGTGCAGCCCGTGGTGAGCGAGTTTCTGGACATCTACCAGATGCGCATAGAGGAGATAGTGCTACGAGAGGACTCCCCGTTCGTTGGGAAGAGCCTCAAGGAGCTCGCCCTCTCAAGGACCTACGGCGTGTACGTGATAGCGATACTCCGTGGGGAGGAGGTGATAATACCCCCGGACCCCGACCTTCCCCTCAGAGCGGGGGACGTCCTTTTAGTGATAGGTCGGACGGATAGTCTCGGGAAGGTTGAAGGGCTCGCAGGTAAGTGATTTTAATATTCCGCTCACATTCAAGGGTCAAGGAGGGGAGGACGACGATCGCCGAAAAGGGCGTAGTAGGAGACACTTCCCATCCGTACGGCGTGGATTCTGATGACGGGTTCGGTAATACCGTCCGACCGCTACGGGGAAGTCTAATACTGGTACCACTTACCTTGATTTTATGCCCAGAGTGATACCTCCCTTGAACATCCACCCTCGCCATTGTCCCTTTGATTACGCCCCTGCCGATATAGAAGTGAGGATAGTCTTGAAAATTTTCTGCGATTATGTCCGGAGACGGAGGGATATTACTCTGACAAGTGGAGGGCCAGAGGGCCCACTCCAAAGGTCCTACCTCCTCAAACAATAGGTTAGGCAACATCCCGCCTAATTGCCTCAGTAATAGGAAAAGTACGGCTCCCTGTCGGTATCACTTCTTCCGGTTTTGTACCCAAAGTGATACCCCCCTTGAGGGTACCTAAATTCCCTCTCGTCATACCGTTTTAGAGATTACGACTGCAGGGCACCGCCCTTTTATACTAACGCGTACTCCGGGCATCACGGATTTGACTCTACTCCTGTGTTATGGTGGAATGGACCCCGTCCAATTGCAGTGGCGGTGGAAAAAGTGCGCCCCTACCGGTATCACTTCTGCAGAATTTGTACCCAAAGTGGCACCATCCCGGGCGTAGAAGTGGGGCGATCTTGACGGGAAAAAATTTCTATCCTTTTGCTTGCCGATGAGGAGCATCCCCCATATAATACGATTGCGGGGCTTATAGCATAAAAAAGGGGGGCTTTCGCCCCCCTAAAGCTCCTGAGCCCCCACTTCACTTTTTCTCGCTCGCCGCCTTCTTAAAGAACTCTATTATGGCCTTCGCCTCCTCCTCGGAGACGTGCTGGTTGGTCATGGGTACGCTGTACTCCTCAAGCAGTTTTTTGGCGATGGGGTCGTGGAGGATCATGCTGTCGGGTTTCATTATCATGTGCTTTATCCACTCCGGATCGCGACGCTTGACTACCTCCCGTAGCGGTGGTCCTACCTTTCTGGTGTCCAAGTCGTGGCACGCCGTACAGCCCTTCTTATCAAACAGCTCTTCTCCCTTCTTGGCCAAGGCCTCGTCGTAGGTCAGGTTGGAGGTAGCCTGCGTCTCGCTGGCCGTGGTGTCCGTCTTCATCGTGGAGGTGTCGGCCTTACTCTCTCCGGAGCCAGAGGCGGATACGGAGGTCGTCCTTGGTATGTATCTGGCCGGTAAGGTTACCTTCTTCCAGGACATCACCAGCATGGTGAGGGCCCTCTTCTCCTTCTCCGTGAAACCGAAGTTGGGCATGGCCGACGTGGGGGTTATACTCTTGGGGTTCTCAAAGTGGAGGAGGTGCCATGAGAAGACGCTGAGGGGGAGGCCCCTGCGCTTCATCTCCTCCGCTATCGTTCTGCCAGATGGGACGGGCTTTCCGTCCTTCATGACGTAATAAGGGGCGTGAATGTCAAACATCTCGGCCGACTTGGAGCCCTCGTAGGTTAGGTCGGGTCCTATGTCCCCACCTTCGCCGAACACCTTATGGCATCCTATACATCCCTTTTCCTTAAAGAGCTTCTTCGCCAGGTTGATGTAGGGGGTGCCCGGAAGGGAGTCCTGCTGGCGGTGACAGGTGTTGCAGTTGATCTCCATCAGGGGCATCTTCTGCCAGTCCTTGAAGGCGTACTCCTTGGACTTCTCCTTACCCAATAGAGGTTCCAGCCACCGCACCTTCTTGCCCTTCTGTATTACGTGGGCCTCCTTCATGTTGGTGGCGTACCCCTGCCCCCCGTGGCAGGTGGTACAACCGTAATCTTTGAAGGGATGTTTGGCTATGAGACCGTCAAGGTCCGGGTGGGTACGGAAGACCTCGGGGACGTCCTTCCCCTCAAGGCCCCTCCACTCGTACCCCATGTGGCAGGTTATACACCTATCCACACGGTTGAGGTCTTTCACCCAGATCTGCTGGACCCCCATGGGAACCTTGGCCGCCGCCTCCTTCCCCAGCTTCCTCTCCACCAACTTCTTAAACTCAATCTGGTACTTCTTGTACTCCGGGTTTAACTCCTTGTAGGCGGCCACGCCGAATATGAAGGCGCCTATTATGGCTATCCCGTATATGAGCCATGAGTCCATGGGGAAGGGGTCGTCCTTCACGTCCGGAAGCTTGGGCCTCCGAGCCGCGGCAGGTTTGGCCGCAGGCTTTTTAGGAGGGGTTTGAGGTTGCTTTTCAGGTTTATCCGGAACGTTCCTGTTCTCCATCTTCATCCTCCTTCCTTTAGATTATCTCAGGCAACTCGGGCCAGGCCCAGGGCCAATACACGTTCCAGTTGGGCCCGCGGAAGTACATGGCGAAGATTATCAGCCCCACGATGAAGAGTACCCCAAGGGTAAAGACGATGTTCTGGGTGAGCCTGCTCCTGTGGAACCACACCCCGGTGGCCTCCGGAGGGGACCTGTCTATGAAGGCCCAAACGGTGGCGGCCAGACCCATGAGTCCCGGTATGAGGACACCACCCACGAATCCACCGTTTATGGTGAACCACGGGGTACGGATGGTGGTTATGGCCAGGAGCTCCTGTAGCCAGAGGAAGTACCACGGCGCCTTGGCGGGGTTGGGTGTCCAGCTGGGATCCGCAGGCTCCTCAAGGGGAGAACCTAAGAAGGTGGCCAAGAACATAACCCACACCAGGGTAGCGAGACCGACCAACACTATGCGACGGACGGCCCACGGCGTTGAGTAAACGGGCTCCTCACCGGAGGTATCTATCTGAAGGTCCTTACGCTTCTTGGCCAGACGGAACTGCTCTACGGCTGCCAGCCCCTCGTCCTTACGTACGCGCCACATGTGGTAGGAGAAGAGTATCAGGAGGGCCAGAGGGAGACCTATCACGTGGAGGGCGTAGAACCTTATGAGGGTGGGCTGCCCCAGCTCCGTACCACCGGCCATGATGAACTTTATCTTCGGCCCCAGTATGGGAACGGAGTTGGCTATCTGAACGCCTATCGTGATGGCCCAGTAGGCCAGCTGGTCCCAGGGCAGGAGGTACCCGGTATAGGACAGCAGGAGGGTCAGGACAAGGAGGATCATGCCCACGGTCCAGTTCACCTCGCGGCGGGCGGCGTGGCTCACACCGTTCTTGTAGGCTCCCGTGTAGAAGACGCGCAGCATGTGCAGGAAGACGGCGGCGACCATCATGTGGGCAGCCCAGCGGTGCATGTTCCGGAGGAACCATCCCCAGGACACGGCGTACTCAAGGTCCTTTATCGTCCAGTAGGCCCTCTCAACGGAGGGAATGTACAGGAACATCAGGACGACGCCGGTAAAGGTGAGGATAACGAAGAGCATCCAGGATATGGTACCGAGCCAGAGGCTGTAGGACCAGCTCAGGGACCTCTTCGTCATACGGGGGGGGAACCAGTGGAGCCAGAAGTTCTTGGTTATGGCCTTACCGGCCTCCGCCCTGTCGGCTGGGTCAAAGGTCCAGACTAAGGCCCTCCATACCTTATAAAGTCGTTCCTTTAGGCTCATCTTCTACCTCCTTAGGCCAGCTTGAAGCGCCAGTCCTTGGGGACCTCCCTGGAGGTATCTACGACCAACATACCCGTGGCGGGGTCTATCTCTATGTAGTAGTGGGGAAGACCTCTGGGGGCCGGCCCGGCGTAGATGGTACCATCCCCGGCGTACTTGGAGCCGTGGCAGGGGCAGTGGAACTCCCACTCCTCCTTTATCTCAAGGCGGCCCACCTTCAGGACCTTGGGCTGCGGCAGCTGGACGAAATTCACCGTACATCCTAAGTGCTGGCATATAGCGGAGATCGCCCACATGACGCCGTTTTTCTTGAAAATGAAGAGGCGCTGCTCGGGGAAGAAGTTGACGCCCTCGGCTAAGTCCTCGGGCTTTCCGAGTCTGAACCTCTTGGGAGGTTCGTACAGGACGTTGGGCCAGAGGGAGCGGGCGAAACCCGCGAAGACGCCCCCTAAGACGCCGTACCCTACCAGACGCCCGATATTCTTCAAAACCTCCCTACGCTTCTTCTTGACGTCGGACATAAGCGGATATTATAGTCCAGATAAAACCGTTCGTGGATGGAGCTTTTAGCATAAAAAAGGGAATATTGCTCCACTTTCTCCCGTAAAATGGGAATCGCACCTTCCCCCTCTTCACCTTTTATCCATCCGTTATATGAGGGTCCGAGGAGGGTTTCAGTTTGTGGGTGAAAGGGATGCGTTTCTAATCGCGCGAAGGATACCCACGACGTCCGCCGTCTCCCTCACATCGTGGGCACGAAGGATATGGACGCCCTTCAGGTATAGGTAGGCATGGACGCCCAAAGTAGCGTACAGCCTCTCCTCCGGGCTATCGTACCCTAAAACCGCCCTTATGAAGCTCTTGCGGGAGACACCGTAGAGTACTACGAAGCCCGTATCCACGAACGCGTCCGCGTGCTTGATCAGGAGGAGGTTATCCACAGGCCTCTTCCCGAAGCCTATCCCGGGGTCTATGCAGATGTTCTCCTCCGGAACCCCGTAAGCCTTCGCCCTTTCCACCCTCTCCGTGAGTTCGTCCATGACCTCCTTTACGGGGTCGTCGTAGTGGGGGTTCCTTTGCATGTCTTTGGGTTTCCCACGGATGTGATTCAGGACCACCCCGGCACCGTACCGGGCCACCACGCGCAGTATCTCCGGCTCAAACGTCCCTCCGCTTATATCGTTTATCACGTGGGCACCCGCCTCAAGGGCCTCTCTGGCCACCTTAGCCTTGTACGTATCTACGGATATAACGGCCTCCGGGAGACGATCCGATATGGCTCTGACGACCGGTACCACCCGACGGAGCTCCTCATCCTCCGGCACGGGGTCCGACCCCGGCCTCGTGCTCTCCCCTCCGACGTCTATTATGGAGGCCCCCTCCCGTAGCATCCTCTCCGCCCTCCGAATGGCCTCATCCACCCCCCGGACCCTGCTCCCCGGGTAGAAGCTGTCGGGGGTGAGGTTCAGGATGCCCATGATGAGGGTGTCGGAGACCTTCAGGGTGCGGTCCCTAACCCTCCAGAGGCTTCTTCTCCCCACGCTTTACCTCCTTTCCGTTAAGAACGATCACGTACTTAACCTTCGTTACCCGCGAGATCATGGCCGTGGCGGAGCAGTACTTATTGAGGGAGAGGCCCACCGCCCTCTCCAGAGCCCTCTGCGGAACCTCCCCCTTCACATCGTAGGTTATGGTGATCTCCGTGTATATCTTCGGATGCTCCTCCCTCCTGATTCCCTCCACAACGACCTCCATATCGTAGTCGTAGCGCATCTTGTTAAGGATGCTCTGGACGTCCATCGCCGTGCATCCGCCGACGGCCACCAGCATGAGCTCCATCGGCGCCAGGGCGTTCTTACCTATACTGACGCTTCCTGACGGTATCTCAACCGAAAAGTCCTCCCCCATCAGACGAAATACGGCCCTTTTAGTGTCCATGGTGCGCCTATTCTAAAAACGAACGATCCTCATACGACGATCTATAGGTTTCTGGGACAGTACGGCCAGCATCACCACGCCGAACCATGTGGTGGAGGGGTCCGGTGGATTAACGCTAAAGTACATCCACTCCACGAACCATATCTCCGAAAGGGTGAATATGCCGAAGGCTAAAGTCCGCAGGACCCACGCTCTGTCAAACAGGGCGGGTCGCAGCGTGGCGAACACGTTCACGGCGGAGAAAAGGACGTAGAATACGTTGAAGAAGGAGGACATAGGTCTCATATTGAAAGGTGGAAGGGTAAAGGCCGCGAGCAGAGACACGAAGAGGGATAGGAGGGAGAGGAGAATAGAGGAGGACAGCATGAGTACGGAGTTGGCCTCCCACAGATGCACTATGTTTCCGGCGAAGAGCATGAGGTAGAAACCCATGTAGAAGACGTCCCCTAAAAAGGCGGCGGGGACGTAGTTCGTGAGGTTCAGACCCTGATGTACGGCGAGGGAGATGAAGGCCACGCTCCATAGTCTCTCAAATAGTCGCCCGTTCTTGAAGGATATGTAAGCCGACAGCAGGCCGATTACAACACCGCCGGCGTAGATGTAGTTGTCAAAAACGTCCCGGCCGAACGGCGAAAACGCCGCCAGCGCGAGCATAAGAAAGACCAGAAGGAGCTTCAGAATCTCCACCGTAGAACCGTTATTATACTCTGGAAGATGGAACTACCGATTTTATCACCTCACCCGGAGCACCCTCTTGAAGTACCTCCCGCATACGAGAAAGTAGACCCTACCCGGAATCATCTTCCTCACCCTACGACCGTCCACACCGTAGATGGCTTCCGGATTCTCACACTCTTTCTCCCTCACTCGCCTTTCCTCCGCCATACCTAAGGGTATATCTCCTCCGGTGGCCTCCCTCCATCTCGCCGCGAGGTACTGGAAGAACTGATCCGCGAAGTGTCTGCTGAAGATCATCACGACCACCTCGTCGCTCCGGGTGAAACCGTTGTAGCTCCAGTTGGCGGAGCCGAACTCAACGGCGGATAGGTCCCTTATAGCGAACTTGTCGTGGAAGGTGTAGCCGTTCAGGTAGGGGGCCACGTAGGTGGGTGGTCCCCACGTGCGCATGGTCTGGCTCTCGGAGTAGGAACTGTTCCAGTCGGAGTAGTCAAACAGGCCTACCACCATCCTGCCGGAGTTGTGCAGTGTGCGGTACGCGTCCCTTATACCGTCGTGGGTGAAGACGTTTATACCGAAGTGTATCTGATTGGAGGTTGAGAGTATGAAGCGGATGAAGGCCTCCTCCGCCGTGTCTGCCGGTGGGAACCAAACCCCTATACTCTCGGCGGGGAAGTAGTTGTCCGTGTTGTGGGTCTTCTCTGTGCCAAAGCGGGCGTTGTAGGGGTCGGGCGTATCACCCGTGGAGCCCCACATCTCGTTGAACTCGGTCAGGAACTGCCGGGCCACCACCGGTACCCTTATGGCGGTCAGGCTGTTCACCTGAAGGGTGTCGGCATATACCGTGAAGTTGTAGGAACCAACCAGGACCACGTCGTTGGTAGTATCCCCGTCCCTCGCGTCTATGGACACTATCTTCATGTGCATGAGGCCGTAGTCGGAGCGGAGGGAGTCCGACAGCACGGGGATCCCGGCGGAGCGAAGCTGGGCGATGTAAGAGTTGTCGTGGGAGGACTCGTAAATTACTCGCACCTTCACACCGCGGTTATGGGCGTTTATGAGGGCGTCGGTTATGGTCTGGGAGGTCAGGTTGTATATGCTAACATCTACGCTGTAGCGGGCCTTGTTTATGAACTTGGCCACCACAAAGCGGAGGGTGTCGTTGCCGTAGTTCTTCACCACGCGGGAGACGGTCGTGTCCGTCGCCTTGTTGAAAAATGGGGTGTAGTAGCGCAGGGCTATGGGGTTTATATCCCCGTCCTCTCGCGGGACTACGCGGTAGTTCAGGTCGCGCTGCTCCAGAATACCCGTTATCTCCACAGTATCCCCCACGAAGGGGAAGTAGCGCAGGGCGTCCCTGTTCAGGGCGAGCAGATCGGACCCTCCCGAGGTTATGGAGTACTCACCCCGCCGGTTTATCCACGCGTCCTTCACCCTACCCTCCGTCCTTACCAGTACCCCCTCAAGGCTCTCCGCCACCTCCGGGACCGTTACGGCTATCGGAGGCAAGGGGGAAGACGTACCCAAAACGCTCACGGAGGATAGGACTATCTCCGTGTTGTTCCTGTACTCCTGCACGGTACCGGATACCACCACGCTGTCCCACGGATGAACGGAGGGCATGGAGCTCCCGGCATATACGAAGATACCGGACCACGCTCCCACGCTGTCCTGTATGTAAAAGCCCCTCAGGTCCGGAAACACGGCCGTGACCACACCTCCAACGGTCACGCTGGAGCCGACGTAAGGGGAATCCCCGGAGGGGTCAGTGGTGAACTGCACGTCCCGTATGCTCAAGGCAGGTAGCAGGAAAAACACCTTCATATTCTACGTCCGAAAAGGACCCACACACGGCGATCTCCGGACACCCCACGGTTCGGGGGCGCGGCGACCTTAGAATGGGGAGGATGCGAAACTTCTTATTTGCCGGTGTGATGCTCGTACCGGCGCTACTGACCGGCGCGGATAAACCCGGAACGGTTCTGGACGTCCTGCGCGAGGAGATGCTGAAGGACAGTATGGGAAGCACCATAGATAGCCTCGGCAACGCCAGAGATATGGACGGAGCATGTTCCCTCGCTAAAAGGGTCGGGAACGGTGGAGGCATCCTCTTAGCGTGTGGAACGCTCGCCTTTCTACAGATAGTCCGTGGGGAGGATGTCGGGGCCGAGAGTACCTACACGTACTTACTTCAGAAGGTGAAACGCTCCCGCCTCAACGGGGATCTCAAGAAGGAGTACGTGTGGAGGCTAAACGATATGTTGGGATTTGCCAGCCTTGAAAGTGGGAAGTACGACGCCGCCATCAGGTACTACGGCCGGGCCCTTAAAGGGTTCCGGCCCACCTACGGAGACTCCCTGTACCCGGCCTACGCACATAACCGCGTAGGTATGGCCTACCACAGGAAGGGGGATTACAGTAAGGCGGAGAAGCACTACAGGGAGGCCATAAGGCTCTACGGAGACGCCGGGGAGCCGGTCGCACGGGTGTATAACAATCTGGGGATGTTGAAGTACGACCTCAAGGACTACGACGGGGCCATACGTTACCTGAAAGAGGCTCTAAAGGTTCTCTACGAGAGCGTGGGAAAGGAGGATCGCCGGGTCGGGTACGTCTACAGCAACATGGCTGACGTCTACGAGGCTATGGGAGAGCAGAAGAAGGCGGAGGAGTACAGACAAAAGGCCCGTGAGATACTGGAGCGTCCGTAGAATACACCGTAATGCTTGAGCGGTTGAAGTCCCTGCTGCTGGAGATCCTCCAGAGGAAGAGGATAACCCCCATGGTGATGGTGGATGACGGCCGTATGTTCGGGGTGCAGTTCGTGGCCCGGGACGTCCTCTTCTCCATTCACATCGTACCGACGGGGTTGGATAAACTCCCCTACGCCGTTATCCTGAACTCTCCGGCCGTCGTGGGTCTGCCCGTTGAGACGAACGTACTTCTGGCCGTCCTGCAGATAAACCTGCATATCCCCATAGGGGCCTTTGGGTACATGAACGGGACCCTCATATACAAGCACTCCATAACGGACAACGACCTAACGGAGGAGGAGCTGGACAGGATAATAGACATAGCCATAAACGTGGTGAATATACACGCCAACAAGATAGTCAGCACCTTCGGTGGCAGGTTGGCCCTTGACTTCCCCCCGGGGTTTGAGCTGAAGGCATGAGGGTCGTACCCGTACTGGTGGGGCCGACGGCCAGCGGTAAGACGGAGATAGCGGTAAAGATAGCGGAGGAGACGGGTGCCGTAATAATAAACGCCGACAGCCGGAAGCTGTACAGGTACCTTGACGTGGGCACGGCAAAGCCTCCTGAGGAGTACAGGGGGTACTACCGTCTCCTTGACGTCTTAGAGCCCTGCGAGGAGTTCTCCGCCCACGAGTGGGCGAAGCTGGCAGAAAGGGAGATAGATGAGGCCATGAGGGCCGGTAGGCCCGTCCTGATTGAGGGGGCGAGTGTCCTTTACCTGCGAGCCCTGTTTTACGGTTTCTTTCCCCAGCCACCTATTCCGGAGGAGGTGAGACTAAGGGCCCGGGAGCTGGCGGAGAGGGGGGAGGGGTACGCCCTCCTGAAGGAGAGGGACCCGGAGACGGCCTCCCGTGTCCATCCGAACGACACCTACCGCGTATCCCGGGCTCTGGAGGTACTCTTAGCGACGGGGAAGCCCATATCATGGTGGAGGAAACGGAGGGAGGAGCCGAAGTACAGGGGACTATTCTTCTACATTGACCTCCCGAGGGAGGAGCTCTACCGCCGTATAGAGGAGAGGGCACGGAGGATGTTCCTGCAGGAGGGGTTGGTGGAGGAGACGGAGAGGATACTTAGGGAGTACCCGTGCTTTAGAGAGTGGGGTAAGAAGGTCATAGCCTACAGGCAGGCCATAGAGTACCTTGAGGGTCTGTACGACCTTGAGACCGCCATAAGGAGGAAGGCGAAGGCGGACAAGGTCCTGTCCCGCAGGCAGAGGAGGTTCATGAGGAGCCTCCAGCCTCTGGTGGTGTTAGGTAGAGAGGAGGCCTACGGGCGGTTAAAGGAGGAGGTTTTACGGCTCCCGGCGACGTAGTGGCCGGCTTAGAATCCCCGTTTGAGCAGGCTCCTGACCGATCCCTTTTTTATCACCCTCGTCGTCCTGAACGCCGGAGCCATGTACCTGTCCTCCGGTATCCCCGCGTTAAGGCTCGCCGTCCCACCGCTACTTGGGGCCCTGATAGGCTACATAACCAACGTCCTTGCCGTCTGGATGATATTCAACCCGAAACGCCCGTTTTTAGGCTATCAGGGGGTGGTACCCCGTAAGAAGGGGGAGATAGCCCGCCGCCTCGCGGACGTAATAGAGCGGGAGCTGATAAACCCGGAGAGTATCCTATCCCTCCTGAAGAGCAGAAGGAGGGAGATAGAGAGGGGGATAGCCCACGCCGTAGTTCGGGTAATGAGGAACGAGAGAAGGAACCTAAGGGAACTTCTGGGGAATAACTACGAGGTCTTCAGGTCCTTTGCCCTGAACCTTTACAGGACGTATTCCCCTTTCTTAGCCGGGTTGCTGGAAGACACGCTTAAAAGTGAAGATACGCTCAGATGGGTGGAGGAGCGCGTTTTGAGAAGGGCGTATTCTTCGGCGGAGAGTCGCTCCCTGTCCTCTATCTTTCCGGGTGTGGAGGAGGCCCTGTGGGAAGTCCTCCTTAGGGCTATAGAAAAACTGCGGGATCCGGAGGTGGTCGGGAAGGTGGCGGAGGTGATAGATGGTGCCCTAAGACGCAGTCAGAGGGGAAAACCGGAGGGGTTCGTCCTATCTGTCCTCAACGCCATCACCGGCGGATACTCAAGGGGGAAGATAGAGGAGATACTACGTTCCCTGCCCGAAACGGTGGAGACGGATGAGGAGGTCAGATCCGGCCTTAGGGCCGTCTTGAGGTCCGTACTGAACGAGCCTATAGGCGAGGTCGTCCCGTACGACACCTTCGTGGGTGGGACGAAGGCCGTGTTGAGGTTCGCAGTGTCCGAGTTCCTTGATAGAAAGGCTCTGGAGAGATTGGCCACCTCTCCGAAGGTCGTGGAGGTAGTGGAGGAGGTTCTGGAAGCGGTTCTTTCCCTTTCCCCAGCGGACGTTGTTCGTAGCGTAGGAGAAGATAGGTTCGGTAGGGCCGTAGAGGAACTTCTGGACGGCTCCTTTCCCTTCGTTCTACCCTTCGTTAAGGAGGTGGTGGGGAAGGTGGATGTCAGGCGGATAGTGGTAGAGAGGATAGAGGGGTACTCCGTGGAGGAGCTGGAGGACCTCGTATTCGGTATGATGAGTAAGGAATTCCGGTTTATAGAGTACATGGGTATTCCGATAGGGGCTCTGGTGGGGGCCGTGCAGCTGATGGTGGGGG
>CAYYQD010000025.1:11830-20971 GCA_964473735.1 uncultured bacterium | reverse complement strand
AACGATAGAGACCGGATCATGGAGTACCACTCTGGGTACAAAGCCGGCGGAAGTGGTACCGGTGCCTACGACCCCTCTCTCTTATAACGGGGCTACCTTTATTAATACGACGGGTTAAGCCATACCCACCTTAAGGGGGTTCTACGCTTACAATATACGGATGAGATACGAGAAGGCTACCTTAGGTGGAGGGTGTTTCTGGTGCCTTGAAGCGATTTACAAGCGGGTTCGGGGTGTTGTTAAGGTGGTACCGGGATACGCCGGGGGACACGTACCGAATCCCACGTACGAGATGGTCAAGAGCGGTACCACCGGGCACGCGGAGGTCGTGCAGATAACCTACGACCCCGACGTCATAACCTACGGGGAACTCCTTGAAGTCTTCTGGCATATCCACGACCCCACCACCCCCAACCGTCAGGGGAACGACATTGGGCCGCAGTACAGGTCCATAATCCTGTACCACAACGAAGAGCAGAGGAGGATAGCCGAAGAGTCTAAGAGGATACACGAAGAGATGGGTATATGGCCGGGTAAGTTCGTGACGGAGATAGTTCCGCTGCGGGAGTTCTACGAGGCCGAGGAGTACCACCATAACTACTACGAGCGCCACCCCGAAAACCCTTACTGTCAGATCGTAATAGCCCCGAAGGTTCGGAAGTTCCTCGCGAAGTTCTCCCTTATAGTCAAGTAGGGCCGGAATACGTTGTTTTCTTTGCCGTCAAAACCTCCGATTCCTCCGCAAGGGTACGGCGAAGTCGGGAGCGTATAACGGCTCAAAGGCTCACCCTTCCCTCTTAGAATCCCGACCCCGTGAGTAAGCTTAACCTACCCCTCGTCCTCCTCGCGGTTCTTACCATGCTGTTCGGCCTTCATCTCGCCCTGATAAGGTCGGGGTACGCCCTTCCGGGCGTTTCCCTGTCTCCCCACCACGCCCAGGTCATGATCGTGGGATTTCTGGGCAGTCTTATAGCCCTTGAGAGGGCCGTAGCCATAAAGAAGCCGTGGTCTTACCTCGCCCCACCCCTCCTCCTCATCGGCTCCCTACTATCGTTCCTCAACCGAACCTTGATGCTCATAGGCGTTCTGGGGGCCCTCCTCGTGGTGGCCGTCTTCCTCTACCTCCTTGGCAGGTACGGGCACAGACCCCAGTGGGTAGTTATGGGACTTGCCGCCCTCCTCTTGGCGGTGGGCAACGGCCTGTACGCTCTCGGTTTCCCGCTTCCCTACATACTACACTACTGGATCCTATTCCTCGTCCTGACGATAGCGGGGGAGCGCCTTGAGCTCTCCATCCTCCTGATCCCCCGCAGGGGAGTGGTCGGTACCTTCTACGTACCCGTCGTCCTATCCGTGATAGGCGCCCTTACGGGAAACGGAAGGTTGGTGGGGTTGTCCTACGTCCTCTTATCTCTGTGGCTCCTGTACTACGATGTGGCCACCCGGAACGTCCGTGCGGGCGGTCTGGTCAGGTTCGTCGCCATAACACTCGTCTCCGGGTACCTCTGGCTCTTTGTAGGAGGGGTGGCGTGGATCCTTAACCTACCTTACGACTTGAGAATCCACTCCCTGACTCTGGGCTTCGTCTTCGGCATGATATTCGCCCACGCTCCGATAATCTTTCCGGCCATATTGGGCTTCAGGGTGCGCTTTGTCCCCCTCCTTTACCTTCCCGTTGTCTTGCTCCACCTCTCCCTCGTCCTGCGATTTACCTACAGCCTCAAACTCGGAGCCATCTTGGGTGTCGTGTCCATACTGTTGTACTTCTCCATCCTTCGCCTTAAGGCTGTGGTGTCTTAGGGAGCGTTCCACCGTAGGATTGCTTCGTGTTCAGGGTTGAGATAGACTGGGATAACCTGCGCTATAACTACAGGACCATAAAGGGGGAGGTCGGGGACTACGAGATAATACCCGTAGTCAAGGCCAACGCCTACGGCCACGGCACCCGTGAGGCCACTCTGGTCCTCAAGGAGGAAGGGGCGCGGCTTTTCGTAATATCAACCGTTGACGACTTCCTCAGGGTAAAGGACATCGGGGACGTGGATTTCCTGATGCTCTACCCCGACTACACGGACAGGGGGCAGATAGACTTCCTGTCATCGTACCCCAACGTCGTATTCAACCTGTACGATTTTTACGCCATAGAGGTACTCCCCGAAGGGGCCCGTGTCCATATAAACGTGGATACGGGTATGAACAGGGTGGGTGTGAAACCGGAGGACTTCCCTAAGCTGTACGAAGAGGCCACGAAGAAACTGCGGGTGGAGGGGGCCTACTCCCACTTCCCGGTGGCGAGGGATCCGGATTTCTCACGCAGACAGATAGAACTCTTCAACAGGTTGACGGAGGGTAAGGGCCTGTTCCGACACATAAACAACTCCGAAGGTCTTCTCCGGTACGGCACCATCTTTGACGGGGCCCGGGTGGGGATACTTCTCTATGGGTACGGTAGGGAGGACCTCAAACCGGTAAAGCGGGTGTTCTCCAGAATCGTACAGGTAAAGCGGATAAGGAAGGGAGAGAGCGTCTCATACGATAGGACCTTCGTGGCTCCGAAGGACGGCTTTCTGGCCGTGGTGCCGGTCGGGTACGCCCACGGTGTAAGGAGGGTAAAGGGGTACAGAGTCTTCTCCGAAGGAAAGTGGTACGAGGTCGCGGGCCACATAACTATGGACGCCCTCATGCTGTACTCTCCCGAGGACACCTTCAGGGTAGGGCAGGAGGTGGAGCTGATAGGTGAGAACAACCGTGCGGACGCGATAGCCCGCATCTGGGGAACGGTAACGTACGAGCCACTGGTATCTATAGGAACCCAGCCGGTGTGGTGATGAGGGGTATCTTCCTCCGCACCCTCCTGAACGCCGTATCCCTCTTCGTAGTTGATTACGTGTTAAAAGGGTTCCACGTAGATGGATGGGCCCCCCTTCTGGTCTCCGCTTTCCTCTTAGGTGTGGTCAACGCCTTCGTAAGACCGCTCCTCAAATTCCTGACCCTTCCTATAAACCTCCTTACCTTAGGTCTATGGAGTCTGATCCTGAACCTCCTCCTCTTCCTCCTCACGATAAACGCCATAAACGGCGTTGAGGTCTCCGGATTCTGGTGGGGCGTGGGAGCGTGGATCCTGTACAGCCTTATAGTGTCTTTGCTTGGCGTACTCGTAAGGGGATGATCACTCCTCTATGACCTCCCTCTGAACACCGTAGGGGGTTGGAGTCTCCTTAATTATCCTGTACTTCCTGAACTTAACGGCCCACCTCCGGAACTCAAACTTCAGCTTCATACGGTAAGAGCGCTCCTTGAGGAATACGGTAGTATCCACGCCCGGGGTCTTTTTGTAGTGCCACGTGTACTCCACTATGACAAGCCCGGGCTTCGCTTTGGAGACGTCGTGTATCGTGTGCTTGTAAGGTCTGCCGTACCTCTTGAAGTAATTCTGCCAGTACTTTACGAAGTCCCCGTATGGGGTGTATCTCTGGGAGACCCCGTCTATGAGCATGTAAGCCTTCTTGAAATCTCCGTTCTCTATGGCCTTCAGGTACGCGTGGGCCACAGCCTCCGGATCAAGGGTATTCACGTTCACCGTGCAGCCGGCCACGGCTAAGAGGACGGGTATCAGGACCCTCCTCATTCAATCTCCTCCAGAGGCTTGTGCTTGATTATCTCCCCCTCAACGATGAAGACCACATCTTCGGCTATGTTGGTGGAGAGGTCTGCTATCCTCTCAAAGTTCTGGGCTATGCTCACGGTCTTGAGGGCGACGGGCGTGGGTAGGGTATCAACCGCCCGTTTGAGTATCTTGTCCCGCAGGGCATCCACTATGTAGTCCGACCTCCATATCTCCCTGGCCAAGCTGGCGTCTTTGTTCTTAAAGGAGGAATAAGCCTCAACGAAGGACCTGCGGGCCATGTCCCTTATCAGGGCTATGTCGTCCCAGAGGTCGGAGATGTCCTCCCCCTTCTCGCTGAAGAACTTGACGTCCCGGGCGACGTTCTCGGCGTGGTCCCCTATCCTCTCAAGGTCGTTGTTTATCTTAAGGGCCATGAGTATCTCCCGCAGCGGCGAAGCCTCCGGATGGTAAAGGGCTATGGTCTGAACGATGAGCTCGTCTATGTCTATCTCCAGAGCGTTTACGCTTCTCTCACGCTTCAGGGTCTCCTCCGGCCGCTCAAGGGAGTAGTCTATCATCTCCACTATGATGGAGTACATCTCGTCAAGGCGGGCTTCTATCTCCCGCCGGGCCTTTTCAAGAGGGCTAAAGCTCAAACGTCTCCCCCGGTTTCAGTATGACCACCTTAGCGAACTTCCCGGCCAGTTCGGAGAACCTGTTCGGATCCGCCTTTATTAGGGGGAAGGTGTCGTAGTGCATGGGGATAGCCACCTTGGGTCTCACGAGCTCTACGGCCTTAGCCGCCTGCTCTTCGTCCATGGTAAAGCGGCCACCTATGGGGAGGAGCATAACGTCCGGACTGTACATCTCCCCTATGAGGCGCATGTCGGAGAAGAGGCCCGTGTCCCCGGTGTGGTAGATGGTTACGCCGTCAAGCCTCAGGACCACACCCGTGGGGTCTCCGACCTCCGCAGTGTGCCACGCCTGTGTGAGGGAGACCAGCACACCCGTACCGCCCGCATCCACGAAGCCTCCGATGTTCATGGGCTCCACCTTCTCAAGGCCGGACTTGACGACCAGCTCGTACTGGGAGACGAAGACAGCGCCCGTCCCCTTCGCTATCTTAACGGCGTCGTCTAAGCCGTGGTCCCCGTGGCTGTGAGTAACCACTATCACGTCCGCTCTGTCTATGTCTTCGGGAGACTTGAGGGGCGTGGCGGGGTTCCCGCTTATCCACGGGTCTATGAGGACTACCCTGCTCCCCTCAACCTTAAAAGCCGCATGACCGAGCCATGTGAGTCTAACTGCCATAGACGGTATTTTAAACCGGAAGTTCGCCCATGGCGGGAGACCCTGCCGTACCAACTTTAGAATTGTAAGAGTTGAAGCGCCTCTTTCTCCCCCTCGTCCTGTCCCTCCTCGTTCCCGTTATCATCGGAGCAGCGTACTTCGGAAGGGTGTTTGACCCGTCCCTTAAGGGTAGGGACGTTGCCAACTATACCCGAAAGATACCCTTAGGGGTGGTGAGGGGGGCCCTCCTTGACCGCAAGGGGAGGCCCCTTACCCTCCCGGATGTTAGATGGAAGGTCATCCAGTTCAACCTGCGCAGGGATATAGAGGAGGCGGACCTTAACGGTCTTCGGATACTCGTCGGACACGATTTCAAAACGAAGAGATACAGGTATCTCGGATTCAGCGAGATAAAGGGCCTGAGTCAGGAAGAGATATACACCGTGATGAAGTACCGGCCCTTCTTTAAGAGCATAGAGGTAGTTCCCACCGTAAGGCACAGGCTCGTGTGTAAGGAGTGCTTTCACACTATCGGCAGGGTAACGAGCGATGGCGAAGGTATGTTCGGACTTGAGAAACTGTACAACGACTACCTCAAAGGGGAGCTGGGGCACGTACTCCTCAAGGTGGACGCCTACGGGAACCTAATAGACGAACCCAAGATTCTGATATACCACAACCCCCGGGACCTGCGGACCTACCTTGACCTTGACCTCTACCGTCTGGTGGATTCCCTCATGGCGCCGTACCGTAGGGGGGCAGCCTTCGCCTTCAACCCGAAGACGGGGGAGGTCTATCTGGTGTATTCTAAACCGGGCCCGTACGACACCGCCGCCTCCCCGGGGGACTCCCCCCTCCTCAACCGGGCCATCGCCGGCCTCTATCCTCCCGGCTCCACCTTTAAACCTCTCGTCGCCCTCCTGGCCTTGAAGTACGGGGTGATAGACACCACCTTCGGTGTTGGGTGCCACGGGTACGTGTATTTGGGTAGGAGGAAGTTCAGATGTTGGTCCGTTCACGGATATACGAGACTAAGGAAGGCCATAACGTGGTCCTGCAACGTCTTCTTCTACAACGTTGGCACGCGCTTTGGCCCCAGAAGGTTTATAAAGGCCGTGTGGGACAGCCATCTCTTCGGTAGGAGGCTCACCCCATTACCCGAGGAGGTACCATCCCGTTTTCCCAGAAGGGCCCGGTACTACGGCTCTGTACTCAACTACGCCATCGGTCAGGGAGAGATACTCGTCACACCGGTCTTCCTGTCCGTTGAGGCTGGCCTGATAGGGAACGGTGGATGGGTGGTCCTCCCCAGATTCTCTCCCCTTGACCGCCCGGAGACGCTCAGGGTGGAGGCACCGGAGTGGGCCTACGAAAAGGTCAAGGAGGGCATGTTGGGGGTGGTTGAGGAGGGTACGGCCGCCCTCTCCCGCATCCCCGGGTTCCGGTACGGTGGTAAAACCGGCACGGCCCAGAATCCTCACGGGGACGACCACTCCCTATTCATAGCCTTCGCCCCCTACGACGACCCTACCTTCGCCGTGGCCGTGGTGGTGGAGAACGCCGGGCACGGTAGCTCGGCTGCCGCCCCCATAGCCGCCATGCTCATAAGAAGGTGGTTCGGCCTCAAAGATCTTCCCCTGTACTACGCGTGGAAGCTGGCTCCCAGGGTGGAGGAGAGGGATACGATAGACCGCCTCAGGCTTTTAGACGAGATAGAGGTGGAAACAGGGATGTGATTCCACGCGCGTTAACAGGGAAACTACGCCTTTGTACCCGGATTGAAACGATATTACACCGCTGTTAGACGCATAGCTCCACCATCACCGTCCCGCTACCCCGTCCGTACCCATACCGGGAACGTTAGAACCTCCCTCAACCTCTTAGCCCACGCCTCGTCCCTGCGGGAAAGGAAGGTGCCGAACCTTACACTGTGAAGGAGGTCCGATGGGGCATGCAGGAGATGGCCCACGCGGGAGAGGTAGTCGTACACGGTTTTCTTGGGGTTGGGGCTGTTCGGAAATAGGTACGGAGCCCTCTCAAGCGCGAACCTCCTACCGTCCCCGAAGAAGTGGGATCCTACTTTGAAGTAGGTCAGTACCTTGAAGGAGGACTCGTATCGGGGTAGCCTGACCTTCTTCCATCCTCTGTATATACCGCCCTTACCTGCGAAGGATACGAAAAACTCTCCCTCCATCATGGTGCGGGCGAACCGGATGGGGAGGGTTAGAACCGGGTAATGGGACTCTCCCGGGTCTACGAGCTGCTCAAGTAAGGGGGAGCCGTAGGTTTTGAACCTCTCGCCCTTCAGGAAGGATATTGCACCCTCAAAGAGGGACTTGAGTGCCCTGTTCCCTAAGAGGGAGTAGAACGTTCTCGCCCTGTGGAGGTAGAGGTCGTCCCCTGTTATCAGGGCGTGGGCAACTATGGGTATCGGGTCAACGTAGACCCCCACTCTCTCAAAGTACTCTATGACGCTCTCCAGCTCCTCGGCCTCCTCTATGAGACCCACCCCTACCCGGTAAGTAAGCACGAGCATCCTGTGATAACGCCTGATGTGACCATGGGCGTCCCTGTACTCACCCGGAGGTGGGAGGAGGTTGAGGGTGTGAGTGTAGTTCATGGCCGTATATAGGCTTATCTCGTCTAAAAGGTCCTCAAGCTCAAAAGACGGAAGGTCCCGACGCAGGTTCTTCAACAGCTCCTCTCCGCTGGTATCAAGCGATAGCGCCCGCTCATCCGACTGGGCGGCGACCTTTAACAGCCTGTAGGTCGGTTTCAGGCCCATGGAGTCCGATATTCCGATTAACGTCCGTGCATCCTTCGGAGATGGGAAGAAGTTGAAGGGTCTGGTCAGGTTCAAGAGGGTCAGGGAGTACCTGTCCTGCCGTTCCCGGAATATCCTCCCGGCCTTCCCCGCGGCTTCGTGGGGGTCGTCCGTGAAGTACTCGTCCAGTACGGAGAGGAGGAGGGGGTCGTAGCCGAGAAGTCTGCTGATCATCGGAACGGGGGGATTTTAACGTTGTACGCCAGTGCTTCCTTAACGACGTAAATTTACTCCGGACAGTCCGAACGTGCAGAGCCCCCGTTCCTCCGGAGCAGATGGCGGAGTTTCCTAACCTCGTCGTAGACCGAAGCTACGACCTCCCCTAAGAGGGCGAGGAGCCAGAACATGGTGCCGACTATCAGGAGCAGTATCACCAGAAAGAGCAGGGGTCTGTACCCGTGTCCCGCGAGTCGGAGGACGACACCCACCCCTCCGATCGCCACACCCGTTAAGAGGAATATAGTCCCAATGCTACCGAAGGTCAGGAGGGGTTTCCGTATAAAGGTCGTGTATAGCCACACGGCTATGAGGTCCGCCACCCCAACGAACACCCTACTTATGCCCCTGTACTTTGACTCACCGAACCTCCTCGGTCTTAACTTTATGTCTATCTCACCGACGGAGTAGCCGTATATCCAGGCCAGGGCCACCATGTAGCGGTGCCACTCTTTACGTAGGGGTATGTCCTCCAACACCTCCCTACGGAGTACCTTCATGGAGTTCATATCGGAAACGGGAACACCGAAGAGGATGCGGTTGAGGGTGTTATAAACGCGGGAGACGAAGGCCTTTTCGTACCTCCCAACCTTTCTGCCCGTTACTATGTCGTAGCCCTTCTCCTCCATGACCTCCACCATGCGCAGTATGTCCTCGGGTACGAACTGAAGGTCGGCGTCGTATATGGCTATGTACTTACCTCTGGAGTGCTCAAAACCGGTTATTATCGCCGCCGTTTTACCTAAATTGCGGGCGTGCCTTACCACCTTCGCAAAGGGAAAACGTGAGGCGTACCTGACGGCCTCCTCGTAGGTGCCGTCGGTGGAGCCGTCATCCACGTAGATGATCTCCCAGTCTTTTATCCCTCTCCCTTTAAAGAACCTTTCAAACTCCTCAAAGAGCAGCGGTACGTTATCGTGCTCGTTGTAAGCGGGTACTATCACGGAGACCTTCAAGATGGGCTATTTTAAAGTGGCACACCGCTCGGGTACCGCTCCCCGTTTCATCATATCACGCACCGGAACGGACGGGTCGGGCATCTCTATCGCCGAAGGCGTACCGTTCCTTTCTGTCGGTTTCGTACCCAAATCAACCGGACTTCGCTCGTTTAATGGTTCGTTATTTTAACTGATCGTACGGTTTAAGGTTGTAGTCTTCGTCCGTTTTGTAATCTCCACTTAGTCCCGGTCTCACACTCTCACCC
>CAYYQD010000025.1:0-11730 GCA_964473735.1 uncultured bacterium | reverse complement strand
TGGAACCTTCAGTATTCGGAAGATATGGCGGTATCACTAATGCCAGTTTCATACCCAGAGTGGTACTAACACGTACGCGGGACTCAAAGTGCCGGTTCCGGCTATCCCTCCAATCTTTGGAACGTCAGGGTGGTATCACTTATGTGGGTTTTGTACCCAAAGTGGTACCTCCTTTCATCCTGAACGACCTTCCCCTTAGTATGGCGTGAATCGTGAGGCGTCTTAAGATTGACATCTTCGGGAAGGCCCTACAGCCATACACCCAACACGAACGGCGCTATATAACTTGCCGTGGTAATGATGGCCTATGAATCCGGATCGTCGGTAAATATCCGGTACCGCTTTTTGCGATTCTGTACCCGGAGCGATACCACTGCACCTCAACACCTCTTGAACGGTACTACCGCATGGACTTCACCCGTTCAATATGCCTCTTTCAAACGTCGTTATGCTGAATCCCGGCCCGATGGTCAACCGGTCTTCTGCACCCCGGAGGGTCAGTATTCGTACTTCCCTTTAATACGGGCGGATACGGGGAGAGCCGGTGCTTTTGGTCTCACGGAAGCCCCTCCGTACGGTTCAACCTATAGCCTTGAACTTTCGGCACCTTTTCCTGTTTCCCTCCCTTAAAATACCCAAAGTATGTGGTTTCTCATAGCAGCAGGCTCCCTCATTCACGAGAGCTTTGAGACCTCTGTGCCCCCCTCAGGGTGGGAGGTTTTGGACTTAGGTAGCGCGACCGGAGACTCGTGGTACAGGACTTATACCAAGGCCCACTCCGGAGGCTACTCCGCTAAGGTTAGCTTTTATCCATCCTCTAACACCAAAGACGAGTGGTTGGTGACCCCGGCCGTCGACCTCTCAACGGCTACCAAGGCCTACCTCATATTCTACGAGGACGAAGACTACTGGAGCGGGTACGGGGACCACCACCAGATACTCGTATCAACCACATCCCAGACTGACACCTCCACCTTCACGCTACTGCTTGATATGACACCGGGGGGACACACGATAAACGGATTTGACGGGGACCCGGTCGTGATAGACCTGTCCTCCTTCGTGGGAAACTCAACGGTGTACGTGGCCTTTCGCTACACCGGTACGGACGCCGACAACTGGTACATAGACGACGTTGAGATATACGTACCCTACAACGTGGACGCTCGCCCCGTCGCCCTACTGAACCCGGAGTACATCTCCTCCACCTTCACCCCTACGGTCAGGATCCAGAACTACGGACTTGACAGCATAAGCACCGTACCCGTCAGGTTAAAGTTTGAGGACCCTTACGGGAACGTCGTGTATGATCAGACGGCCACCTACACCGGATCTCTGGGATCCTTTGACACGGCCTCCGTCTCCTTCCCATCCTTCACTCCCAACAACCTGTACTACTACAAGTACTACCTGATAACCGAGCTCTCCACGGACGAAAACCTCTCCAACGATACCATAACGGGCTACATATACGCCTACGACAGGCCCATGATGGTGCTCTTTGAGAGATTCACCCAGCACAACTGCGGGCCCTGCGCCTCCGCCGACCCCTACCAGCTCTCCATCTACGGCTCCCACGTGGACGCCTCCGGCTATCACATAGGCATGATAACCTACCAGGGGTGGTGGCCCGGCAGCAACAACGATCCCTTCTACAAGTACGACACCATGCCCCAGAGGCAGAGGATACTCTACTACAGGGTAAACGCCGTTCCCTGGGTCTATATAAACGGTGTGGTGAACGCCTCCTACTACTACAGCAGCTGGGCCTCCTACGTCAGCTCGGAGGAGACCTACCGCAAGACCCCCATGGAGTTCACGGTGGATTCCTCCACGGCCAACACCTACGTCTACGAGGACTCCGCTGGCATACACGGACGGATAACCTTCACCGTCCATCAGATAGGGGCCATGGTACCCAAGCCTTACCACATGCGGGTGGTGATCGTGCAGGACAGCGTACATTACAACGCCCCCAACGGTACGAACTTCCACGTGATGAAGTTCAGGCACTGGATTGACACCTCCTACACGGCGACGGACACCGGTGGAACTACCACCTACTCCCTCAACTTCTTCCTCCCCCACCCGACTTGGTACTCGGACCCGGGGTTGGATATAAACCACTTAGTGGCGGTCCTGTTCGTCCAGAGCGACGACGACCACAGAGTCTGGGGAGTGGGCACCTTCAGCTTCGCTAACTCCGTGGACGTGGCCGAAAGGCCCGGAACCCATAGGGGGTGGGTAGCCCGCATAAGACCCGAGAGGGGTGGCATCTGGATGTACTCCTCCGAGAGTAAGGACGTGAAGGTAAAGTTCTACACGGCGGACGGTAG
This sequence comes from uncultured bacterium, assembly GCA_964473735.1. GTDB lineage: Bacteria > Hydrothermota > Hydrothermia > LBFQ01 > LBFQ01 > JAADCS01. The sequence continues at coordinate 9,394 of CAYYQD010000025.1, read as the reverse complement.
GCTGGTGCTATCCGAAAGCTTCAGGCTCAAGGGCGAGACAACCTACCGGGCATCCCTTCGCAAGGGCGTGTACTTCTACGAGGTTAAAATAGGCGGTAGGAAATGGTACGGAAGGCTCTTGCAGTTCTGACGGTGGGGCTTATAGTCCTGAGCGCCTGTAAGAAGAAGGAAAACGGGGGGGACGAGGGGGGCCTCCCCTACCCCGTGGTGGTTGAACAGGTCACCAACTACATGTGCGTACCCTGTAAGGGCGCCAACGAGATAATAGACTCCCTTGATGAAGCGTACGGCGACAATCTCATCGTAGTGCGGTACCACGCCAACGACCCCTACGTGGGGGACCCAGTATATACACCCTACACCGATTCCGTCCTCTCCCTCTACGGCCTGAGCACCTCCGACGGCGTTCCCATAACCGTAATAGGCGGAGATTACAGCGAGCACGGGTACGACGATACACGAAAGGACGACTACGTTGAAAAGTGGAACAACCTCATCCTTGAGAGGGGTCAGAGGGTGCCCAAGTACTCAATATCCGCCACCTCCCTCGTGGGGGACTCCCTCGCCGTCATAGACGTTTCCCTCAGCCCCGGAAAGGCCGCCTCCGACGTGGTACGTACCATGCTTACCGAGTACCACGTTCCCCTGCCCTCCGGTTCCGTGAAACCCTACTCCAACTACGCCGTCAGGGCCGGTGCTAACTCCACCCACGCCGAGTTCGTCGTGGATACCTCGTGGAACACGGGAAACCTGTACGTCACAGTCGTGGTGAATTCCTCCGACGGAAAAGTGCTCGGAGCCTATCGGGGCGAGGCCGGGACCTACACCCTTACGAACGTATCCAACGGTGGCGACACGACCGCTCCCTTAAACCAATACACCTCCGTTTATCTGCGTATGGAGAACCGCACGGACAGGGACCTGAACCTGACCTTCAAGATCTCCGGAATACCGAGGGATTGGAGCAACACGATATGCTGGGGGATGTGCCTGAGCGACACCTTCATGGTTAGCAACACCCTACCCGCCGGGTCCACGACCCCGGAGCACGGGATGTACTTCGCCGTCTATCCCACGACTCTGGACACGGCCAACATAACCGTAAGGGTCTATCTCAACGACGACCCGCGCATCTTCAGGGAGTTAAAGGTGAGGGTAATATCGGAATGATCTGGATCTTAACCTTCGTAGCGACGGACATATACGGCAACAGGATAAACGTGGATAGCCTGATGAAGGAAAAGCACGTCATCCTTGACTTCTGGGCGACGTGGTGTAATCACTGCGACGAGGAGCTGGACAAACTGAACGAGGCCTTCGGCGGGAGGGAAGACGTCGTTATAGTAGCCATAAGTCAGGACTCAAAGAGGAACATCAACCGCGTACGCCAGATGGCCAGATCCCACGGCTGGAACTTCCCCATAATCATAGACGACGGTAAAAAACTATCCTCCAGATACGGAGTATTCGGCCTTCCCACGGTGATAGCCTACGAGAAGGGCGGAAAGATGAAGAGAAAAGTATTCGGCTTCAACCCCCGCCTCGTAGAGATAATAAAGCGGGCCCTTAACCTGAGATGATCCACCTCTTAGCCTTCTCCGTCTCCTACGGAGGCACGGTATGGTACGCGGACAGCGTAAAGAGTCTTAACGACCTGAAGCTCTCTGCCTACCCCTACGGCTGGGAGACCTTCCTCCAGCTGCGCGACTACAGACCTTACGCCCCTGCCCAGGTCCACGGCGACACCTACAGGCTCTCGGCCTTCCGTTTCTACGTTCGCAGGGACTTCGGGAAGCTAAACCTATCCATCGGGGACGAACCTCTGACTTTTGGGCGTGGGTTATCCGTCTTCTTAGCGGACGACGAGAAGGCTCTGCTGGAGGCGACCCTCCGGGGAATACACCTTCGCTACTCTTTTCTGCGGGCTTACGCGGGGCTTAAGCGTAGGTGGATATACTACTCTTCCGACAGGGACACCCTACTCTTAGCCGGTCTGTCTCTGACCTCGGCCGCCACGTTCGCGGAGATGGGCCTGAACCTCTCCTACTACGACGCCTACCAGCGTAGCGATGGCTCAGGCTTTCTCCCGGGTGCCTATCTTAGCCTCCCCGTGGGTCCCATCGGCCTTTACCTTGAGGGTGCCTACCGCTACGGATACGACTTAGCCACCTACGGACGGAACTACGGATACGCCCTTTACGGGAACCTTGAGTGCGCCAAGGAGAGGGTAGTTTTAGGGGTGGAGGTAAAGGACTACTACAGGATATACGAGGAGTTCAACCTACCGACACCCGCCAACGGCTACGGGCTACTCCCAACGGAGGGGCGGGACGAGATAGGGGGCAACGCCTACCTGTCCTACTCCACCTTTTCCGTGGAGCTGGGGAGGTCCTACTCCCACGGAGGGGATCTGGTGATGAAGTACTACGCCGCCTCTTACTACAGGGACGTCGGCCCGTTTACGGTGAAGGTGGGGTCCCATCACCTTGACTGGGAGGGCAACCTCCACGAGAGACAGGCCTTCTTGGAGGTGAAGTACAACGCCCCCTTAGGTGTTATAGCCTACGTTGAGTACAGAGGTAGGCTCCCCCACGAGGAGTGGGAGGATCAACCTTACGCCTCCCTGACCTTCATCTACGGAGGGTTAAACGTTGCCCTCTCCGGCAGGTACTACTCCCTCTCCGGAAAGACGGACCGGGTACTTGAGGTTTCCTACGACAACTTCTCCTTTCTACGGATCTTCGCCTCCTACGGTTCCTTCTCCGGTGACGTCGTATGCTCCTCCGGTGTGTGCAGGTACGAGCCACCGTTTACCGGTATAAAAGGGGGAATAAACCTGTACTTTACGCTGTAGTTCTTACTTTCGCCCCTTACTTGCAACGGAGACGGATATAACGGATCCGTCGTCGGACTTTTCCACGGTTATTATGATGTCCTTCCCCCCATCCCTGTACAGGTAGGACACCACCCTTGAACCCACGACTTTGTCGTCCGGTAAGCCCAAACGATCAAGATAGAACTTCGCCACCTTCTCTATAGGGTCCGGGCTTCTCATGGTGATCCCCGACGCCTCCTTCCCGGCGTATACGCCCTCAACCGAGGATCCGGGATAGACGTACCTGCGCAGATTGGCGGGTATCTTATCGCTCTTCGGAGTCTGTACCGTGCCCTCATCCCTATTTCCCTTTGAGCACGAGGGTAAGAGAACGAGCAGAGGGAGGAGGTAGAGCGCGCGCATCCTATCATTCTAAACCCGGTGTCGCTCAACGTTTCACTACCCCGGCAAAACGACCATCAATCGTTTATAACGTACTGGAGGATTACGTCAAAGAGCGTGCGTAGGATCCTCTCGTGGCTCTTATCGTTGGCGTTAAAGGTGTCATAGACCACGACGAGACCTTCCACCATAACCGTGTAGGTAGGGGGGGTAAAGACGCACACCAACCTCCGCGGGAAGGTAGGCTCTTTGAGAGATTCAAGGATAACTCTGGACCCTCCGTCCGTACGCACGTGGAACTTGGGAGATGGTAGTCCGTGAGTTCTCATATAGTCCGCCATCCTCCGAACCAGATCCTCAACGGCGGAGAGTACCCCCGGTCCTCCTCCATCCATCTTCAAACCTGTAGATTGTAGGGACGACCTTAACTAATTTCGGGCATAAATCTGCACATAGCGTGCTATTTGTGGGGCTTTTCACGACAGCATCTCGCCCGTCCTACGACGGTAAAATAGAAAGTTATGCAGGTGGTAATTCCCGCAGCAGGCTTCGCTACGCGCATGCGTCCTCTATCCCTTACGAAACCCAAGGCCCTCATACCGGTGGCCGGGAAGCCTATAGTGGGACACATACTTGACCAGATAGGGAACCTGACCGATAGGATCGTGCTGGTAGTAGGGGAGAACGGCATGGGGATAGTTGAGTACGTTAAGAGCAGGGGGTACGACGTTGATTACGTAGTGCAAAGGAAGGAGGAGATGCTGGGTCTGGGGTACGCCATAAACCTGACCCGGGAGAAGGTGAATCCTTCGGAGCCCATGCTGGTAATACTCGGGGATACCCCCTTCAGGATGGACCTGAAGGGTGCCATGCGGGTCGGAGACTTCATAGCCGTGAAGAAGGTGGATGACCCCAGGAGGTTCGGGGTCGTACGTATAGAGGGGGGGTACGTGGTGGATATGGTTGAGAAACCCGAGGTTCCCCCCTCCAACCTCGCCATAGTCGGCATATACTACTTCACGAACGTAGGACTCCTCTACGAGGCACTCAACCACATCATAACGAGCGACATACGTACGAGGGGGGAGTACCAGCTGACGGACGCCATGAAGGTTATGATAACTAAGGGGTGGAAGGTGAAGGCGGTTGAGGTGGAGGAGTGGCTGGACTGCGGGACCCTTGATCAGACGATCCTCTCCCAGCGTAAGCTCCTTGAGTGGAACACCCACTACAGGGAGAGGGAGGGAAGCCTTATTTTCCCTCCGGTCTATATCCACGACTCCGCCGTAGTTGAGGGCAGCATCGTAGGACCCAACGTCCACGTGGGAGAGGGGGCGGTCATTCGGAACTCTATAGTCAGGGACAGCATACTGGATCGCGGGGCCGTGGTGGAGAACACCGTTCTGGAAAACTCCCTGATAGGTGAGAGCGCCCGGGTCGGGAGCAGGCCTAAGCGTCTGCGTATAAGCGACTACTCCCATGTTTCAGAGGATTGACCTACCTTTGATGGGTTATACCCTCCTCTCCCTATGGATGGGGGTGCTCCTCTTCCACGTGGTGGTCGTGGTGCCATCGGCCACCCGGGTGCTGTCGCGGGATAAGTTAGGGGAGTTTTCCCTGTCGGTTCAGGAGAGCTTTCACAGGTGGGGCCTCGTACTGACGGCCCTGTCCTCCGTTCTTCTGATCTCAGGTGGAGAGACCTCCGGTGCCCTACTCTCCTCCGTCGTATTCGCCTCCGTCCTCTTCTCCGAGTACCTCCGGAGGAGGGTCAGAAATCTGTTAAAACGCTACAGAGAGGAGAGGTCCGACTCCCTGAAGGGGGAGATACTAAGCACCTACCGGTTCGTCGCCTACGCCACCTACACTCAGGTGGTCGCCGGGTTGGGGGCTCTGGCTATCGGCTGGCTACGTCTATGAAGGGCACCTCCCCCTTCTCTATGAAGGTGAAGGCGGCGGCCAGGGCGCTTCCCACCTCTATCACCCTGTAGGGCCTCTCACTCGGCATCATCTCGGCCGCCTTACCGTGGACGTAGGTACCCACAATGGCGGCCTCAAAGGGCTCCATACCCTGGGCCAGAAGGCCCCCTATGAGACCGGAGAGGAGGTCTCCGCTGCCCCCTCTGGCCAGAGTCGTGTTCCCTGTCGGGTTTATCACCACGTCGCCCCTGTGGGCTATAACGGTGGGGGCCCCCTTCAGTACGAGGACGCCGGGAAAGGTGGTGGAGAGCTTCCGGGCCACGCTTACCCTCTCCCTATCAACCGTGCGCGGGGACTTACCGGTTATGGCACCCAGCTCCCCCGGGTGAGGGGTCAGGACGATCCTCGGGTTGTCCGGAAGGGGTTTATTCTTGAAGAAGAAGAGAGCATCGGCATCCACCACTCCGGGCACGTGGGGGAAGGTCTTAAGTAGGGTGCCCACGAACTCCACGGCCGAAGGGTGTCGGGTTATACCGGGACCGACGACGAAGGCGTCAAACTTCAGCTTTGACTGGAGGACGTACTCCACGTTCTCCCTTATGAAGTGCCCACGACGATCCGGGACATCCACCATGATCACGTCGGGAAGGGGCGGGGGAGAATTCACAACGTGCTTCAGGCTCTTAGGGACGACGCTATACACCAGCCCTACGCCACTCCTTAAGGCTCCGACCGCTGTCATATACACCGTGCCGGGGTACTGGTAGGAGCCGGCGAAGATGGCCACCTTCCCGAAGGAACCTTTGTTCTCGTGGCCTAACCTCTTGGGAAGCATCTCCCTTATATCCTCGTCCTCGTACATGGAGTAAGGGGCCATATCCCCATCTACGGGGAAGCCGAAATCCACCACCTCCACCTCACCGGCGAGGTTCCTCCCGGGAAATAGGAGGACGGACGTTTTTAAGGCCCCAAGGCACACGGTCAGGTTAGCCTTAACGGCTACACCTCCGATCTCACCGTTGTCATCCACCCCCGATGGGACATCCACGCTAACGACGTATCGGGCGTGGGAGTTTATTATCTCCACTACGTCGGAGTAGGGAGGTTTCATCTCTCCCGAGAATCCCACGCCGAAGATGGCATCAACGACCACGTCCGCGCTGGCCACGTCCAGAGCCATGGACGGGTCGCCGTACTGTTTTATCTGACCGAGATTGAACCTCTTAAAGATCTCAACCTGTTTCTGAAGTAGAGGGGAATACTCACCCTCCGGGAGATACACCACCACGTCCGCACCCGAAAGTGCGCAACGACGGGCACAGGCTACACCGTCTCCTCCGTTGTTCCCCTTACCGGCTATCACGACGACCTTAGCGCCCCTAAGGTTAAACCTCTCACTTATCTCCCGAAAGATCCCATCGGCCGCTATCTCCATCAACGTATCGGACGCAACCCCCATCTCCTCTAAGAATGCGTCGTACATCTTACTGTGCGAAAACGAAAATACCTTCCGCATGACATTAAGATTTTAAGGGCGGGATACGTCACAAAACCAGTAACCCTCAAACGTAATGGTGCCTTTGGATTGAGGCTCTAAGGCTTCCGTTAGACACTTTCAACCTTCAGGGACTTCAGGTACTCTCTACCTCTGGCCGTTATCATCCATATCTCCCCACCCTTTCCCACGGAAGGGCAGAGGTTCTTCAGGGAGCATACCCCACAGGCGGAGTTACATCCGACGTCCATGGCGTAACCCCTCCTCTCTAAGAGCCTTAACATCTGTCGTACGCTCTCGGGTGAGTACCCGCTCATGATGGATAGGTCCGACACGGACCTCGGGATAAGGAGAAGCTCCAACAGTCTCACCAGTGCCATCGCATCTCCATTCTAAGGGCGATAGCGTGCCCTCACGCTCTGCCCCTCGTACTCCACCACCTTCAGGTGTCTTATCCTCTGTAAGTCGTTCAGGACCTCCTGTGGGCTCGTGTCTGTGGTTAGCTCAAGGAGAACGTACTTACCGTACCTTTCCCTCTCGTATACGGCTCTGATACCTCTGACTTTCCCGTAAATCTCGTTTTTCAGCGCCTCCACCTTCGCCGGGGGTATTCCCTCAACCTTGAGGTGTATGACCACTCCCGCCTTCCATCGGGAAAGTACGGCGTCCGTAAGCCTCTCCACGGCCTCCTCAACGGCGTACCTCTTGGCCTCGCTCTCGTCAAAGGGTACCTTCTTGCTCACGAATACGCTGGCCAGCATCTCTCCGGTCGCAGACTCAACCGCCTTGAGCCTCAGTCTAACGTGATAGACTTTCTTCCCCTCGTAGAGCTTTTCCTCACTCCTTAGGCTCCCTATTACGTATATCTCCGCCCCGTTCCTCATGGCCACCTTCCGTGCCAGCCTCCGATCCCCTTTCAGGGCGGCATCAAGGATGTCCTTTTCCGTATTTCGGGCCACGGTCTCGTAATCCACCAGAGGGAAGTTAAGGGATAGGAGCCTCTCCTCCACCATCGCCCTCACGTCCTCGTCCCCTATAAGCACCATGGTCCTCGGCCGTCCCCTCTCCTCTACCAGTATACCTATGGCCCGGAGGTCCCTCTTTATGTCCCCCAGCTTCACCTTGGCCCTTACCAGTACCCTGTAGAGACCGTCCTCGGCCCTCTCCCTCAGGACCCTGTACTCGGCAACGTACCCTTCGGCTTTGGAGTATATCCTGTCCTTAAGGACCTCGTAGTTCTCAACCACGGTCTCGGAGGATATGAGGGTACCCACACCCTGCTCCACGGCCTTCCTTAATGCGTCCTTTATCGCCCTGTCCCGGGCAACATCCTTCCTCCCTCCCTCGTAGGAGGCCACCCCCTCAACTAACACTTCCTTTACCGCGGACGTGTCCGCCGATATGAGTAAAAACAGGAACATAGAGGTAATTTTAAGGCCGCCTCACTCCCCGCACACTTCCTCGGAGCATATACGGTAGGCCGGCACCCCCGCTACGTACTCACCCAGGATTAGGGTATGCACCTCGTAGGTACCCTCGTAGGTCTCAACGGCCTCCATGTTGGCCATGTGTCGCATGGAGTGGTACTCGGCGGTTATACCGTTGGCCCCCAATAGGCCCCTCGCCTTCTCCGCCATCCTCTTGGCCGTGCGCACGGCCTCCCTCTTGGCCATGGATACGTGGCGGAATGTGGCCCTCCCCGAGTCCATGAGGTCGGCTAACCTATACACCATCAGCTGTATCTTGGTCAGGTCGGCTAACATGTCGGCCAGCTTCTCCTGCGTTATCTGGTAGTGGGTCAGGGGCCTACCGAAGACTATCCTCTCTTTAGCGTAATTCACGGCCTCCTCCAGTACGGCCATGCCTACCCCTACGGCCCCCCACGCTATGCCGTACCTCGCCTGCGTCAGACACATGAGGGGAGCCTTGAGTCCTCTGGCTTTGGGTAGTACGTTCTCCTCGGGTACGAATACGTCCTCAAGTATGAGCTCGGACGTCACTGAGGCCCGGAGCGATATTTTGGTCTTTATGTCCTGCGTGCTGAACCCTTTAAAGTCCCTCTCTACGATGAAGCCCCTGACTACGCCCTCGTCGTCTTTGGCCCACACTATGGCGATGTCCGATATGGAGCCGTTGGTTATCCACATCTTGGTGCCGTTCAGGACGTACCCTCCCTGAACCTTCCTCGCCCTCGTCTTCATGGAGCCGGGGTCGGACCCCGCATCCGGCTCGGTCAGTCCGTAGCACCCCACCAGCTCCCCCGTGGCCAGCTTGGGGAGGTACTTACGTTTCTGCTCCTCGCTCCCGAAGGTGAGTATGGGGTACATGACCAGCGAATTCTGGACGGAGACGAAGCTCCTTATACCGGAATCTCCGTACTCCAGTTCCCTCGCCACTATACCGTACACCCTCTTGCTCAGGCCTAAACCTCCGTACTCCTCGGGCGTGGTTATACCCAGAAGGCCCATCTCACCGAAGGCCCTTATAAGGTGAGTGGGGAACTCCCCCTTAAGCCACCATTCCCCTATGTTGGGGAGTACCTCCTTCCGTACAAACTCCCGTACCGCATCCCTGATCTGCCTCTCTTCCGGTGTTAGTTCCTCGTCCAGAAGGTAGAAGTCGTACATAAGCGGTTATTATACCGGAGTTATAGATTGTGTCCGGCCGCTAACATGCGCCCCGGTGTGGTATCACCTTTTGGGACGCGTTTATAGCTTTTGTTGCTGTGTACAATAAAGCGTGGCAAAAGTCAGTTAGATAGAGCC
>CAYYQD010000024.1:16513-22470 GCA_964473735.1 uncultured bacterium | reverse complement strand
CCTCTTTTTCCCTTCTCTGGAAATAGAAGCGGCGGTCCCCACGTGCGTTCCCGAAAGCAGTACTAACGATAGCATAGCCACGAAGATTCTATCTGGGTGTAGGTGTCGCCTTAAAGGACGTTCAACGCGGGAAGTTGAACCTCACACACCATCTACCGGACGGGTATCATTTATCTGGCTTAATTTTGTATTCTTCATGCTGAAGGCCCCGATAATGCAACACGGATAGAGTGGTATCACTTTCTTAGGTTTTATACCCAGAGTGGTACCGTTCCGATAAACGTATGATCACCCACTAAGGACGTCATCCCCCGCTTCGGATAAATGGGCCTGACGGCGAAGAACGGCCAAAAAGGATAAGCCTCATGGCAATGCCGTAGAGGACTTCACCCTCCGCCCATCTCCGTCCTCTCGTAGAGCAAGGCGTACTTCTGGAAGTGGTACCACGCCTGAGATAGGGCGTATATGACCCCCCTTTTCCCGTCAAGGAAGGCCCCCTGCAGGAGGTAGTACCGCAGGAACATCAGTGGGAGCCTCAGGAGAAGGTCAGGGAAGGAGGCCCTTTTACCGCCCTCTACCTTCTCCATGGAAGATAGCAAGGCGTAGTGGGTATTCTTCTCCCAGTGGTGGAGGAGGTTCCGGTAAGGGCGGTGCAGTATATAGCCTTTCAGATGGCCTATCTTTCCCCGAACTGCAAGGCTCTCGTGGACGTATCTGCCGGATATGTAGGCCTTTTTCCTTCGGGCGAGCCTCAGGAGGCGGGTACCCCTCATGCGCTGCAGTCTCCCCATATACACGTTCCGCCTTAGTACGGTGTAGCCGTCGTGCTTTCCCTTCTGTACGGCCCTTACGATCTCCCCGGCCACCTCTTCCGTAAGCCACTCGTCGGCGTCCATGAACAGGACCCACTCGCCACGGGCTAAACTAAGGGCGTACTCCCTCTGCTTAACGTACCCCTGCCACTCCCTGACGAATACCCTCGCCCCGTACTTCTTTGCTATACCAACCGTGTTGTCTCCGGAGCCGGAGTCTATCACTACCACCTCGTACTCAAGGGGTAAGAGCTTCAGGCTCTCAAGGAGGGTGGGAAGGTTCTCCTCTTCGTCCTTCGTCAGGACCAGTACGGATAACTTTAGAGCCAACTCTCGTATCTGAACTGCCTTAGAAAACGAACGTCGTTGTCGTAGAAGTGGCGTATATCCTCAATACCGTACTTCACCATCGCGAACCTCTCCACCCCGATCCCGAAAGCGTAGCCGGACCACTCCTCCGGGTCTATGCCGACGTTCTTTAGGACGTTGGGGTGTATCATGCCGCACCCCAACATCTCCAGCCACTCCCCCCTGTACCACACGGCCACCTCCATAGACGGCTCCGTGAAGGGGAAGTAGGAGGGTACGAACTTTACCTTCGCATCCTCACCGAAGAGAGCCTTAACTATCTGCTCCAAGGTCCATTTCAGGGAGCCCACGCTTATCTCCCTATCAACGGCGAAACCTTCTATCTGGTGGAAGACCGGGGAGTGGGTGGCGTCAAAGTCGTCCGCCCTGAAGACCTTACCGAAGGTGGCCGCCTTGAGGGGAGGCCTATGCGCACTCATGTACCTTATCTGGAAGGGGGAGGTGTGAGTACGGAGTAGCATCCCGTTGTTGAGGTAGAGAGACTGCTGCATGTCCCGGGCCGGGTGCCACTCCGGTATGTTGAGAAGGGTGAAGTTGTTTTCGTCCGTTTCCACCTCCGGGCCTTCCCCTATCTCAAACCCCATGTTCTCAAGGACCTTCAGGATCTCGTTGGCTACCAGCTTTATGGGGTGGAGGGAGCCGACCCCTCCTCTCCATGGGCGACCGGGAAGGGTGGGGTCCAGAGGCTTTACCCTGTCAAGCAGGTCCTCCCTCCTCTCCTTTATTGCCCTCTCAAACTCCCTCTTCAGGGCGTTCAATGTGCTACCGACCTTTCTCCTCTCCTCCGGAGGTAGGTCTTTGATCTTCCTGAGCTGCTGGGTTATCTTCCCCTTTTTGCCTAAGTACTCGGCCTTGAGGGCGTCAACCTCCGCTACCGTGTTGGCACCCTTCAGCCTCTCGTAGAACTCCTTACGTACGTCCTCCATGTCAGAGGTGCTGCTTGGCCACATCCACGAGGTGGGCGAAGGTATCGGGGTCGTTGTAGGCTATGTACGCGAGGCTCTTGCGATCCAGCTCCACCCCGGCCTTCTTGAGGCCGTAGATGAAGCGGGAGTAGTTAAGGCCGTGCTGACGGGCGGCGGCGTTTATCCTCTGAATCCATAGACGACGGAAATCCCTCTTACGACGCTTACGGTCCACGTAGGCGTGCCTGAGTGCCTTAAGGACCGTCTCCTTCGCCGTCTTGAACCTGCGGGAATTTACACCCCAGTACCCCTTCGCAAGGTCCATCCAGAACCTGTGTCTCTCCTGCCTGTACTTCCCGGTCTTTACTCTCATAGTGCGCCTATTCTAAGGCCGTAATCGGAGAGCCTACCGCCCCCTTCTCCTGCGCGCTACCCATATAAATAGAACACCCGGAGAGGCGGCTAAGATGTTACCGAAGTAGTAGAGGATGGATATGGAGACGGCCCCGGCCCTGCCTACGGCGTACGAGAGCAGGTACATGAACCCGCCCTCTCTAAGACCGACCCCACCGATGGTTATGGGCAGCATCGTTATGAGATTCACCAGGGGGGTATATACGACCGTCTTCAGGAAGGGGGGGTTGAGGTGCAGACCTACGCCCATGAAGTACGCTCCTACACCTAAGAGGCTCTGCATGACGAAGGATAGCAGGAAGCCTAAGAGAACCTTCCCGGGGTTATCCCTGTAATGGTCAAAGGCCATAAGGAAACGGGCGATTTTCTCTCCAACCCCCCACAGATGGAGTCCGGTAAGGAGCCGGGCGACCGGGTGCCTAAGTCTGCGGCTCAAGATAACCACGGAGGCGAAGAAGGTGGCGACGAATCCGGCGTATATGATGGGGGAGAGAGGCCGGAGGGGGGCGCTCCCAAGGAGGACCCCTATGACTCCTATGGTCGTCAGGGCTAAGAAGCCAACCATACGGTCTATGAAGACGGAGGCGAAGCTGGTTGAGTGGGAGTCCATCTCAAGGCCGGCGTAGTACCCCCTTATGGCATCCACACCGGCACCGGCGGGAAGGAACATACCGTAAAAGAGGGCCCCTAAGGTTATAAACACGGCCTTCAGGGGGGATATGGCTTCCCTGTCCGGAAGGAAGATCCACCAACGAAAACCCGATAGGGACAGGCCCAAGAATATAAAGACCACACCCAGAAAGCCCGGTAGTAGATCCATGCGGCTCACCAAACGATAGACGGCCTCTACGTCCGTCGTCCGGAACACCCAGTACAGGGCCGCCCCCGTCAGGGCCGCTTTTAAAAGGTTCGTCAGTAGGTTTTTACCTTTCAATCGGCGGGAATTATACACAAGAGGTGGGTTCTACGGGGGTCGGGAGCCACCTTAGAATGGGAAGTGTCCGCGGTCCTGAGCCTTTCCTTTCCCGTCCCCATAGGTGCCTACGAGGGGTCGGATCCTGAAACCTACATGGCCGGGGAGGTTGCCTTGCCGGAGGAGGGTCGGATAACCTACAACGTGCGCCTGCCCCTCTCCGACAGCGATACGCTCGTTGGTCTGGCCCTATCCTTTCGGGTTAAGGGGAACGGCTATCTGCTGGTAGCCCTCCCGACCGGTGATACGCTCAGGTTGAGGCCGGAGGGAAGCGTGGAGGTGGGTTTTGACGCCGACAGATGGTACGTGCTCTCCGGGGAGAGGAGGAGGACCTTCAAAGGGAAATCTCCGTCGGACGTGGTTTCCATTACCCTCGGAGCATCCGGACCTCTATCGCTGGTAGGCGGAACTCTGGGCGTGCGCCTCACCTACTCCGGAGATGAGATACGGAGGGTGAGGGTGGGGGATATTCTGGACTCGCCGGAGTCCTATGCCGGGAGGAAAGTCCTGCTCGTCGCCTCACCCGGCGGTTGGGGTTGCCCGGTCAAAAGAAGAACTCGTCTCCCCTTAGACCTTAGTCGTTCGGCCATAACCTTATACGACCCCACCGGCTGTATCTACGGGACCGGGGTGATTATAGCCGGGCGGATACTCTCACCGGATGCTCATCCCATATACGGCCCCGGTAAGGAGAAGGTGGTCGTGGTGGGCAGGGTGAGGCTGGACAGGGAGGGGACCCCTTACCTCTCGCCGGAGATGTGAATGCGGCCCCTTATCCTCTCTATGGCGGGATTTACCTCACCAGCACGGTAAACGTCCTGCGATTCAGGAGTACGGTATAGACCCCTCGCTCCAGAGGGATAAAGGTTCTTCCCGCCCCGACGTTTATGGACCTCACGAGTCGCCCATCGGACGAGTATATCCTTACGTCCCCTTCAACGTTGGTGTTTATTACCACCCCGCCTTTTCCTCCGAGGACCCGGGTTAAGGTGTAAGCGGGTGCCCTCTCTTCGCTTCCGAGTTCGTCCCCTATGCCCAGGGTTCCGCAGGTGTCGTTATACGGGTAGGCCCCACAACCGGAGACGGCGTCGTTATCCACGACCACTATGCTGTTCGTACCTGCGGACGGCAGGATCAGGATCTCCGAGCATCCGTCCCCATCCACGTCCGCGAAGGAGGAGCCCTCACCGTTTATCCTTCCGGGAAAGGACCACTCAAGGGTCCCGTTGGAGGCGTTGTACATACGGAATACGCCGTCTCCAAAGCACATGGAGGAGTTGTCGTACGGTACTATGGCTATCTCCAGCTCCCCGTCGCTATCAAAGTCCGAGATCACCCGACCCCCGCCGTGGGTCATGTTGGGGCCTGTGAAGGTGCGCGTCCATATAACGCCCCCGGACGATCCGTCTATAACGGTAACTCCTCCCGGAGTACCGCAGTTGCAGCTCGCGAGGTGCCCCACGATCACGTCGTTCAGGCTGTCCCCGTTAACGTCCGCCGAGGTAATCGGCCCGCAGGACATCTGGGTCCCCAAGCTCCGCACCCATATCGTTGAGCCGTCGGTTCCGTTCAGTGCGTAGATATTCCCGTTGTCGCTTGATATGATCACCTCGTCAACGCAGTCTCCGGTTATATCCACTAAGGTAGCCGGGGTTCGGGTATAGTAGCGGTTGCTTACGGACCTGCTCCACTCCAGAGATCCGGTGTTGAAGTCGTACGCGTATACCGTACTGTATCCTGCAACGACGACTTCGTACTCGCCGTCTCCGTCAATATCTCCTATGGCGGGGGACTTGGCTATGCCTATCAAGGTTGAACCTCCGGTCGGAGCGGACCACCTCACGCTTCCGTCCGAGGCCCTTAACGCGTACAGGGTTGAGTTCGCGTTTACGAGTATCAGAGTATCAGCTCCCTCGTACGCCACGGCCGGAGCTCCGGGACGTGTCCCACATCCGTAGGGGGACGACCAGATTGTAGAACCGTCCGTACCGCGCAGTAGCCACGTTCTCCCCGACGAGCATACTACCACCTCCAAACCGGGCACGGAGGGTATCAGGTCAGCTGCGGCGGGGGAGCCCCACGATCCCACCGATACCGACGTGTTGTGCCAGAGGATACTGCCCGTGTTTCCCCTGATAGCGTATATCCCCGATCCGAGACAGGCGAAGACTATCTCGGGCGTCCCGTCTCCGTTTATATCGCCCACCACAGGTTGTGATTCCCCAGCGCATACGCTTACGGTAAATTTCACACTCCACGAGGTGATAGAGCCCCGCAAGGCTCCAAAACCGTTATGGCCCATACTTCCATGGAGCATGAGCCAGTCTCCAACCGCCACGTGCCTCGGTGGAAAGGCCAGGAAAACGACCAGCATATCTGTGTAATTTTAAGGGTGGTTTTTAAAGATGACGTTGTTATTAGTGCAACTATATAACTATAGCACGATAACCAATTTGTGTGACATATCTATCAAAACAATTTAAT
>CAYYQD010000024.1:0-16413 GCA_964473735.1 uncultured bacterium | reverse complement strand
TATAACTATAGCACGATAACCAATTTGTGTGACATATCTATCAAAACAATTTAATATACCTGATGCATCTTTTCGTATTTTTAAGGATATAACTTTCAATTTACCACTATCAGATTACAAAATCGCATTTCACGAATTAACGACAACTTCTACATAAAATAAGGAAGTATTATTGTACTGGTAAGACCCGGAGGAGTCTTATTCGGGTATGTATAACGCTCACAATAGGAACATTAAGTATTATAACTGGACGAAACCGCGCTCGGCCGCTTGTGATACTAAAGAGTCTTTGCCCGATGGTAAAACGATACCGATTTTTCAGATGCATATCCAGAGTAATACCATCACACTCTGATGGCACAAAACCGATAAGTTGGGGTTAATAGAGGTAAGGGTATGCTTATCCCACACTTACTATCTACCATCCCCATTCCCGTACCTGTGACTTTGGGCCCTTCTTCTCCCCGGCCTCACTTCTATCCCGGCTTAAAATATCCCCTATGAAGGTCATAAACTTCCCCGTTGAATGGAAGCCCACGGATGAGTGGATTGAAAACTCCAACATCTACCACCAGATGAAGAAGTACGGCATAGACTCCTACGAGGAGTTCCTGAAGAGGTCCTTCTCCGATCCCGACTGGTTCTGGCGGGCCTACTACGAAGACACCGGATTCTACTGGCACGAACCCTACAAACGGACCGTAGATCTCTCCCGCGGTAAGCCCTGGGCCAAATGGTGGGTAGGAGGGAAGTTAAACTGGACCTATAACGCTCTGGATCGCCACCCACAGGACAAGGTGGCCCTGATATGGGAGGGAGAAGACGGAGAGGTGCGCGTCTACACCTACGGAGAGCTGAAGAGGGAGGTGAATCGCCTCGCAAACGCCTTAAGGCAGATCGGCATAGGGGAGGGGGACGCAGTCGGTATATACCTGCCGTTCATACCGGAGACGGCCATATCCCTACTGGCCATATCCCGCATCGGGGCGGTAATGGTACCTCTCTTCTCCGGTTTCGGTCCGGAACCTATAAGGATCAGACTCTCGGATGCAGGAGCCAAGGTGGTTATAACCACGGACTACGCCCAACGTAAGGGCAACCGCATCCCCATGCTAAACACCCTGCGCCAGACTTACAAGGATATACCCTCCCTTGAGAGGGTGATAGTACTCCGGAGGGATAGGAATACCTCCCTGATGTGCAACGAGTTAGACTACGAGGAGTTCGTTAAGTGCGAGTCCGACCACCTTGAGGCGAAGGCCTACGACCCCGACCACCTGTTCATGGTCATATACACCTCCGGCACCACCGGAAAACCCAAAGGGGCAAAGCACGTCCACGGCGGCTTCATGATAAAGGGAGCGCAGGACATGTACCACCTCTTTGACATAAAACCCGACGACGTGATAACGTGGGTGACGGACATAGGATGGATGATGGGTCCATGGTTGATAGGGGGCGGTCTGGTCAGCGGGGCGACCGTGTTCATGTACGAGGGCCTTCCCTCCTATCCCAAACCCGACCGTCTCTGGGAGATGGTGGAGAGGCACGGGATAACCATCCTGGGTATAACCCCAACCCTCATAAGGGCCCTGATGAAGGAGGGAGACGAGTGGGTAAAGAAATACCCGATGGAGCGCCTGCGTATGGTGGGGTCGACGGGGGAGCCGTGGGATCCGAAGTCGTGGTACTGGACGTACAACAACGTCCTTAAGGGTAAGAAGCCCATAATAAACTACTCCGGAGGAACGGAGATCTCCGGTGGGATCCTCGGATGCGTGGTCGTAAGACCCATAAAGCCGACCTCCTTCAACACACCCGTACCGGGCGTAGAGGCGATAGCCGTAGATGAGGAGGGCAAGCCGGTTAAAGGGGAGATAGGGTATCTGGCCATAGCCAACGTAAATCCCGGAATGACCCGCTCCTTCTGGAAGGACGACGATAGGTACGTACGGACGTACTGGAGCCGCTGGGAGGGGCTGTGGTATCACGGAGACTTAGTGTATATAGACGAAGACGACTTCTGGTACATCCTGGGCCGGGCTGACGACACCCTGAAGATCGCCGGAAAGAGGGTAGGACCCTCCGAGCTTGAGGCCCTGGCCAACGAGCATCCGGCGGTGGTTGAGAGCGCAGCCATAGGCATACCGGACGAGGTGAAGGGGCAGGTGGCTGTCCTCTTCGTCGTACTCAAGGAGGGGTACTCCCCTTCGGACGATATAAAGCGGGAGATCATGGAGAACGTCGTAAGGAAGATGGGTAAGGCCTTAGCCCCCAAGGACGTGGTCTTCGTGAGCGGTCTTCCCAAGACGAGGAACGCCAAGGTGATGCGCAGACTAATAAGGGCGGCTTACTTAGGCGAAGACTTAGGTGATACCTCCGCGCTGGTGAATCCGGAAGTACTGGAGGAGATAAGGGAGAAGGGTAGGGGATAGAGCTTTAGCTTCCTCATCGTCAAGGTTATTCCTGTCAGGCGTTTGCTATTCCCTTCAAGGGAAGTTTTATTAACACAGTCCATTCTCGTTCCATTCTCGTTTCCTCAGCACCCGCTCCGCTTCCAGCCATAACTCCCTTTAGTTAGGACCGATTCCGAAATCCTCAAGGGAAAACGTATATATCGGAAATAAAATGTTATGTCATGAAGAGTTCATCATCACATTTTATAATACTTTTATTCGCGGCCACCTCACTGGAGGCGGCGGACTCCCTGAACGTCCATCTCCTCGCCGGCATTCCCGCGGGCCCGTACTCCGTGGCGGCCGACACCTCCGGAATCGTGGTCGTCGGTGGGTATAGCGGCATATCCGTCTATCGGATGTCCTCTTCACCCCTTCTTACGAACGTATCCAACCTGTTCTTACAGGAGGGAATAAACGGCGTAGCGCTCTCCGGGAACCTTGGATACGCTACTACGGGTAGGGGTCTCCTCTCCTTCTCCCTCTCTGACCCTTACGCTCCTTCCGTTCTGCAGGAGATAGACCTCTCTTACAGTTACTTCCTTGACGTGGAGGGGGACGTCGCTTACGTGTGCTCCGACAGCGGGCTCATAAGCGTTGATATCAGCGATCCTACCAACATGAGCGCCCTCGGGGTTTTCCCGCGAGCGTGCTACGACGTTGTCGTTCGGGACACTTTAGCCTACGTGAGCGCCTCCGATTCCCTTCTGGTGATAAACGTCTCGGATCCAACATCACCCTACGAGATAGGGAGCGTCTATACCTACGACTACGCGGAGGGACTTGACGTAAAAGACACGCTCGTCTACGTGGCGAGTTATAGTATCCTCGCGATCATTAACGTATCCGACCCCACAGACCCCACCTTTCTCTCCTACAGTTATACCGACTACGATTACGTGGTATCTGTCGTTGTAATGGGTGATTACGCGTGGTGTGGAGTGGCGGATGACTACTATGGAGTTGAGGTTTTCAACGTTTCCGATCCCACCTCCCCGTACGTTGAGGGTTTTGTAGAGACTCCAGATGAGGTCTGGGACGTGGATAAGATCCGTAATTACGTTCTGGCTCCAGCCTCCGAAGGCGTGGCAATCTTTGATACGGCGAGTGTAGATTCGCCTTACGTGGCTTTCTTCTTCCCGGATGTGAATTCGTCGTCAGGTCCTACAGGGGTTAGCAAGGGTGTTTACGCTTTCCTGCCGGCGAGTGAGAACGTCCTGGTGGCGGACACCAGAGACAGTACGCACTTCTTCATGAGCAACGTAATATACACCGACGGAACTCCCGGTCAATACCTGATGCTAAGAGATAGCTTGCTCTACGTCGTATCGGACGTAGGTAGGCTGTTCATCTTTAACGTAGCTGATCCGGACGCCCCCGTCCTCCTCGGCTCCCTTGACACCGCTTTTTATTACATGAAGGGGGTAACTTTAACGGGTAATTACGTGGTGATGGTCAGAGGTACCCGTGGTCTTAACGTGGTGGATGTCTCCGACCCTTCCTCCCCTCTTCTCAGAGGGAGTGCCACCGGTGGTTATATGAGACATGTGTGCGCCCTCTGGCCCTACCTGTACGTTCTGGCGACCAGGCTTTACGTCTACGACCTCACAGACCCCGACAATCCGGCTCTGGTTGATTCCGTGTCCTTCCCGAACAGCCCTACGAAATGTGCCGTTGCCGGTAGTCATCTCTTCCTAACGGCCCCTGACCTCTACTCCCTGGACCTGTCGGACCCCTCATCCCCCGCGGTCGTAGGGTCGCTTTCGGTAAGCTGGAGTGCCAGCGCGATGGAGGCGAGTGGAGACACACTCCTGTACGTCAACACCACTTCCGACGGTCTGAGGGTTCTGGACGTATCTTCGCCCACCGCACCTCACGAGGTAGGGTACTACGTGCCATACAGCAGAGACAACTTTGGTAGGTTTGTGGTTCCGATAGGGGAAAACGTCCTTATAGGAGGAATATACGGCACACTGCTCCTTCATCCTGACCTCGTGCTCACAGCGAAGGGAGAGAGAAAAGTCGTATCTAAAACCGGGTACCTAACATCCTCAAGGGGTAGATTGACCCTCTCTGGAGAGGGACGCTTCTCCATATACGACGTTTCCGGGAGGATTAGAGCTGGCGGAACCCTCCACGGCAGCAAAACCGTAGAACTCCCTCCGGGTACCTACATGGTGAAGATGGGAAGGAAGACAGAGGTGGTGGTAGTGCGTTAGACCTTCCGTTAAGGGCACGGCGTCCTACACGGGAAACCTTCCGGTTCCACCTGCAGGGTCACGTGTTTGATCCCCGCACCCTTGAGTTTCCCCTCAACCTCTCTCAATATCCGTCCTATTTCATCCGCCGTAGGGTTTCCCTCAAGTACTACGTGGGCGGACACGTAAGGCTCGGAGGAGGACAGGGCCCAGACGTGGACGTCGTGCACCTCCCGTACCCCGTCCGTGGAGGAGATTATGCCGGCGATGGTCCGGGAGTCGTATCCCTTAGGGGCGAACTCCATAAGTATCCGTGCCGACCTGACAAGTAGAGACAGACCGTCCTTAACTAAAATAGGGGCGAAGAGGAGTGTGAGTACTGCGTCCAGAAGGGACCATCCGGTCAGGAGCATAACCGCCCCGCCGACAGCGACCGCCACCGAGAAGGCGGTGTCCCCCAAAAGGTGCAGGTAAGCCGATCGTACGTTCAGGTCGCGGTCCCCATGGAGCAGATAGGCGGAGACCCCATTTACCACCGCTGCCACCCCACCAACCACGACCATGGGTAGTCCCACCATCTCCCTGTGCCCCGTTAAAAGCGCCCGTATGGCCTCGTAGGACACGTAAAGTACGGATAGCAGTAGCAGGAGGGAGCCGATGAAGGCCCCCAGTGATTCTGCCCTCCTGTACCCGTAGGTGGATGTGGGGGTCGGCTCCTTCCCCATGAAGTACAGGGCCACAAGGGAGAGCATCAGGGCAAAGACGTCCTGAAGGTTATGTATGGCGTCCGATAACAGTGCGAGGGAGCCGAAAAGTACCCCGGAGAGCACCTCAAACAGGACGATGAGGACGTTCAAAAACACCGCCAAAACCAACCTATCCACAGTTCAACAATTTTAAGGGTGCTATGGGGTGCAATCGCTTTTTAACCTCGAGAGAATCCGCATTATAATACATGGTTATGATAAGTCTCATCGTTCTCGCCGCGCTTGACCCTTTCAAAGGCATAGAGGTTTCCCACCGGGACGTCAGGCCGGTGGATGTTAAGCTCCTATCCGGAGGTCCGGACGGCTACGGGTATATCTACCTATCTACGCAGGACGGAGATACCGGGGTCGCCTTCAACTACGTTGATATAACCGCCTCCGGTACGGCCATGGGGGCCACTGACGACTGGTGCTCGGGATCCGATGCCTCCACACTCTACTACCTGGGCTTCTCCTTCCCCTTCTACACCGAGACGTACGACTCCGTGTCCATCTGCTCCAACGGTGCCATAGTCTTTGATACCCCTTACGTGTATTTTGGTCTCGGCAACACCTCCCTTCCTTCCACAAGCTACACCGGTCCCAGGGCCTTCGTAGCCCTCATGTGGGACGACCTCAACCCCGCCGACTCTGGGGCGGACGACATATACTTCCAGTCCTTCTCCTCCTGTCCCGATGGGTACGCCGGAGCCTGCGCCGTAGTGCAGTACCACAACGTACCGAGGTACGGGAACACCACCCTTATGGACTTTGAGGTCATCCTCTACGACAACGGGAACATAAAGCTCCAGTACAACTCCAGCGTGTATTACAGCGACGCCACCATCGGCATCCAGGCGGACACTGCCGACACCACCAACAACTTCTTCCTCCAGTACGTCTATAACGCCACACCCTCCGGGCACATCCCCGACAGCGGTACGGCCATACTCTTCACCCGTGTAACCACCGACGTGGCCGAAGCCCCCTCCGTCGGTGAGGGTCTCAGGGTCGTGGGCAGGACCGTTTATGCCCGTAGTGGCCGCGTATACGACCTCTCCGGCCGTCTCCTTGGCACCTTCACCGGTTCTTACACCTTCAGGTCCTCCGGCATCTTCTTCGTAGTCAGCGAGAGGCGTACCTACAGGGTGGTCGTCAGGTAACCTCGCGCATACAGAAAAAAGAGGGGGGGCATTCGCCCCCCTTTTTATTTGTGAATGGGAGCCTTTACTCGCACTTGGAGTAGCCGCAGTTCTTACATACCCAGCATCCGTTCTCGTTTATCATCCTCTCGCCGCACTCCGGACAGAATACCCCCTCCACCACGTCGCCGTCCTCCCTCACGGCCTCAACCTCGTACTTTACGTCCTTCTTCGGAGACAGCTTCACCACGACCTCCACTGGGGGTCTCTCGTTCTCCTCGGCTACTGGAAGGCCTCCGCTCTCAAGGAAGGTCTCTAAGGCCCTCGCTATGGCGTCCGGAACCGACCAGATGAGGGTACCGTCGGGTTGTCTTACGGGGGAGGAGGACTTGATCCCCCGCAGCTGGTGGATTATGGCGTCCGGTGAAACGTTGGAGCGGAGGGCCAGAGATATGAGGCGACCTATAGCCTCGGACATGGCCATCAGGGAGGAGCCGGACTTGCCTAAGTGTATGAAGACCTCCTTGGGTCCGTTCTCTCCGTCGGTGTTCACGGTTATATAGACCGTGCCGAGCTCCGTCTTGAACTTGTAGGTCTTGCCCACCATCACCATGGGTCTGGGCTTGGGGGAGATCTTGCCGCTTACGGACACGACCTTCCTCTCCTTATCCTCCTTCTCCTTCTTTTCGGTTATCAGTATCCCCTCTCTGGAGCCCTCGCGATACACCGTTACGCCCTTAAGTCCGGACCTCGCCGCCATGGTGTATATCCGTCCTATCTCCTCCGGAGTGGTCTCCTTAGGCAGGTTTATGGTGGAGGATATGGCCTGGTCTATGTGCCTCTGTATGGCCGCCTGCATCATGATCCGCTTCTCGGGATCTATCCTGTGGGCGGTTATGAAGAAGTCGGGGAACTCCTCTTCGTCCATATCCTCTCTACCCATCATACCCATGTACTGGCGGGCTAAGGGATGATACACCCTGAACTCTCCCTTGGATAGACTTTCGGACCTCCTGATGTAGTACAGGGCGAATATGGGCTCTATTCCGGAGGAGGTACCGGCCAAGAGGGAGCCAGAGCCTACGGGTGGAACCGTGAGGTAAGCCACGTTCCGCAGGCCGTGTTTTGCAATCCTGTCCAGCAGATTCTCATCAAAGTCGTCAAAGAAGGGGTTCTCAAGGTGTTTGTTCCCGTCGTAATCGGGGAAGGTGCCCCTCTCCACGGCCAGATTCACCCCCTCGTCGTAGGCTACGTGCTTTATCCACCGGAACAGCCTATCCACGAACTCCACCGCTTCGTCGCTGTCGTACCTGAGGCGGAGCTTGGCCAGCATGTCCCCCAAGCCCGTGAATCCCATCCCTATCCTCCTTCTCCTGTAGGAGGCCTCCCTCTGGCCGGGCAGGGGCTCCCTGTCAAGGTTGTAGTCGTTTATGTTGTCAAGGAAGCGCACGTTGTACCGCAGCGCCCTCTCTAAGGCCTCGTAGTCTATACGGGCGTTCTCGGTGAAGGGCTCAAGGACGAAGTAGGAGAGGTTGACGTTTGAAAGGTTGCAGGCTCCATAGGGTTCAAGGGGTATTTCGGAACACGGGTTTGTGCTTATGACGGGGGCGACGTACCATCCGGTGTCGTACTTCTTAACGTTGGACCACAGGATTATCCCCGGCTCGGCGGAGGCCCAAGCGTTGTTTATTATCAGGTTCCAGAGCTCGCGGGCGGGCATCCTCCTCTCTATCCTCTTTACTTCCTCGCTCTCGTAGGACATCACCCACACCTCATCCCTCTCCACGGCCTCTATGAGGTCGTTGGACACCTTGACCGATACGTTGGCGAACCTGACCCGCCGTCTTTCGGGGTCGTTCTTCACGGTTATGAACTCCGGGAGGTCGGGGTGGTCGTCGTCTATTGTTATCATTAAGGCCCCCCGTCGTCCCTGCTGGCCTATGGTACCGGTGACGTGCGAAAAGAGGTCCATGAAGGAGACGGAGCCGGTGGAGAATATGGCGGCGTTGTTGACCGGGGCTCCGGCCGGTCGGAGTATAGATATGTCTATCCCCACGCCTCCGCCGCGGCTGTAGGTCTTTGCCATCTCCCGGGCGGCCTCAAATATGCCGTCTATTGAGTCCTCCTTTATGGGAATGACGTAGCAGTTCTTTAGGGTGACCCTGCGGGGGTTTCCGGCGCCGAACATTATCCTGCCGCCCGGTACCACCTTGAAGTCCTTTAACATCCAGTAGAACCTCTCCTCCCACACCCTGCGGCTCTCCTCGTCTGCCTCTACGGAGGCCACCTCACGGGCCACCCTCCTCCACATCTGCTCCGGGCTGTCCTCAAGGACGTTCCCCTCGTAATCCCTGAGGGCGTACTTGTCAAGGAAAACGCGGGCGCGGAGCTCGTCCCCGCCGAACCAAGCCTTCACCTTTTCAAAAGTTTCCGTATCGTATCCCTTCCCTAATGCCATGACACGGGTAGTCTTAGGCGGAAAGGGGAGGGAGTGTGGGCCGTCCGAAGCGTAGGATACACCGACGATCCTGCCGGCTCCGGTAAAATATACCCACTTAAGGCTGGGGGTCCCCCGCGGGAGAAGCACTTGCGGTGTGAAGCCCATTCTACCGACCACGGGTCCCCGTTGGGTACGGCAAGGTCCCGCGCGCCACCGTCCTCTCCCTCCGGGAGTATTTTAACCTTACGAAGGAGAATGCATCGGAAAAGCGCACGTTACGGTCAGGTTATCGTAGATAGCTTCTTTATCCAGTAGAGGACCGTCGCGGGTGAGACGTCGTAAAGACGGGCTATCTCCCTTATTCCCATTCCCCTGTGGTAGAGTATAACCATCTCCATCCTCTCCCTATCGCTTAACCTCCTGTACCTTCCACCTACGACGAAGGATTTACCGCAATCCCTGCATAGGAACTGTTGATAGCCACGGCGGGCATGCCCGTTCTTCACGGTTGAAGGCGAATTGCACACCAGACAGGTCATCCTAATACCTATTCTAAAGTTGTGGCTATCATTACTGTTAAACACCCGCTGGAGCACGGGCCTCTTAGAATACGCAGGTATGCTGGACTCCATAGTCCTCTGGGCCCTTACCTCCACGACTTCACCCGCGAAGGTCTGGGAGTACTCCGTTAAGGCGGAGGAGAGCAGGCTTTACCAGTTCGGCAGGATATCCAACCCGAGTGTCGGGTACGATTACGACGCCGACTACCACATCCTCGGCCTATCGCAGGAGGTCTCCAACCCATGGCTCCTGAAGGCACACAGGAGGATAGGGGAGGGACGTACGAGGATGGCGGATATAAGGCGAGCGGAGGACAGCCTCAGGTTCGTCCTCTACCTGAAGGACAGGTACTACGACCTCCTCCTCATTCTGGGGCGTTTGCACGTGGAGGAAGAAAGGCTCTCGGCCTTAGAGGAACTCATAGGGACGGTAGATAGGGGAGTCAGGGTAGGTAGGTTCCCCGTAGCCCACCTTGATGCCCTGAAAGCGAGGAGAGAACATCTCCGGGGCCGAATAACCCTGCTCGTAGGTGAGCACACCGGGATACTCTCCTCCCTCTCGCTCCTGACTGGGAGGGATATACGGTTAATAGAGGACTCTCTTACGGACCCTCCGAGCCTTCCCGGGGAGGACACCCTCCTTCTTCTTCTGAGGAACTCCCCGGCCATTAGGCTCAAGCTGGAAGAGGTCAGGCTGGCGGAGGCGGAAGTGTCCTATCAGAGGTCCAGGGTGTTCCCCGGGTTTGGGCTATCGGCAGGCATCTTCAGGTACAGGGATCGCCCTGCCGGTGGTATAACCGCCGGACTCACCTTTCCTTTACCGGTATTCAACACCAATATAGGGAACTACAGGGCATCCGAGTACCTGCTGAAAAGGGCAAAGGCGGATGTTACCTTCACCAACGTCAGGCTCGCCGGAGAAGTCCTGCTGCTGGCACGCACGTACAACGCTATCCGTAAGAAGCTGAAGAGGATGAAAGATGTGGAGATACCTGCGCTGGAGAGGGCCTACACCAGTACCGTAAAGGCCTACGTCATGGGCGCTGTCGGATACACCGAGGTCTTATCCGCCCTTGATGCCCTTTACGAGGCCCATGCGGAGAGGTACGAGATAAGGAGGAGGGCCTTCGCCCTTCTCAGTAGGCTTGAGTCTCTACTGAATACGGAGTTAAGGAGGTGAAGATGAAGGTCAAAACGGTTTTACTACTTCTTCCCGCTCTGGGATACTCCTGCACACGGGGAGGAAAGGGGGCAGAGATAGAGCATAAAAAGGAACGCGCGGGCGTGCCCGTTCAGAAGGTGATGGAGGCGGGCGTTGAGATAGGTGTAGCAGGCCCCGGTTTCCTTCGTATAAGGAGGAAGTTCCCCGGTGAGGTGGTGGAGGATAAGAGGAGGGCCGCCACCCTTAGGGCCCGATTCTCCGGAGTGGTGAAAGCCGCGTATAAGCTTCCCGGGGATCCGATAAAACGCGGTGAGGTGGTGGCGAAAGTGGAGAGCGATCAGAGTATGACGGAGTACCCTGTCGTATCCCCCATAAATGGGTACGTGGGTAGGCAGTACGTATCTCCCGGTGAGGCCGTTGATAAGGGGGAGGCCCTGTACGACGTCTTAGACCTATCTCGGGTCTGGGTCAGGGCGCTGGCTTACCCCCACACGGTGCAAGGGATACGCAGGGGAATGTTAGCCAAAATTTCAAGGGAGACATCCGAGGGAAGGGTAACCCTGAACGGGGAGGTACTCTCCGTATTTCCGGAGGCCGATGAGGAGACCAGACTCCTCCCGTTTCTCGTATCCGTGAAAAACGACGGCACCCTCAGGCCGGGCATGTTCGTGGACGTACTGCTCGTTGATTCCGTCAAGGTTCCCCTCACGGTTCCGAAGGAGGCCGTACATACCCTTGAGGGAGACACCGTGGTGTTCCGTAAAGAGGGGGAGGTTGCGGTTCCCGTAAAGGTATCCCTGGGCAGGGTGGGAGACGACGCTTACGAGGTCCTCTCCGGCCTGAAGGCGGGAGATACGCTCTTTACGCGCAACTCCTTCGTTATAAAGGCGGAGATTGAGAAGAAGGAGTGGGAAGGTGAAGGTCACGAGCATTGAGGGAGGTGATACATGCGAAAGATAATAGAGTTCGTGGTGGAGCGCAGGCTTCTCGTACTCTTCGGAGCGCTCGGGGTAAGTGCATTCGGTTTCTACGCCTACAGGAACATGCCCCTTGATGCTGTACCGGACGTGGCCCCTCCTATGGTGCAAATTTTCACGGAGGCACCCGGCCTATCGGCCGAGGAAGTGGAGCGGTTCATAACCTATCCCCTTGAAGTCTCCCTTATGGGCCTTCCCGGGGTAGTAAAGGTCCGGTCCGTATCCAACTTCGGCCTATCTCTGATTACGATTTACTTCAAGGACGGTACGGACATATACTGGGCCCGTCAGGTCGTCGGGGAGAGGTTACAGGAGGCCAAAGGGGAGATCCTGTTCGGTGAGCCCAAGATGGGTCCCATATCAACCTCCACCGGTCTCGTCCTCTTCTACTTCCTGAAGGATACCACGGGCAGGTACTCCCTCTACGACCTGCGCACCGTGCAGGACTGGGTGGTTAAGCCCCTTCTAATGACCGTACCGGGTGTCAACGAGGTCCTCAGCATAGGGGGATTCGTGAAACAGTACCACGTTCTTGTGGACCCCTACCGTCTCAAGCTCTACAACGTATCCCTCAAGGACGTGGTTGAGAAGCTGGAGAGCAACAACTCAAACGTAGGAGGTCAGTTCATAGTTAAGAGCTCTCAGGAGGTGGTCGTAAGGAGCGTCGGGATGCTGAAGGGCATTGAAGATATAGAGCGTGTCCTTCTGAAAGCCAGAGACGGGGTTCCGGTCTTTATAAGGGACGTGGCGGACGTCCGGGTGGGAGAGGAGATACGGAGGGGGCTCCAGACCATGGACGGCAAAGGTGAGGTAGTAGCCGGGATGGTCATAAAGCTGTACGGCAGCAACTCCTCTAAGGTGATATCCGACGTTGAGGAAAAGATAGAGGAGATAAACGCCCTGCTTCCGCCCGGCGTCAAGATTGAGCCATACTACGAACAGAAGAGCCTCGTAAAGGCCGTGGTGAATACCGTCCTATCCGCCCTCGGCACAGGGGTCGTACTGGTCGTACTCGTTCTATTTCTCTTCCTGCGCAATATCAGGACCAGCCTATCCGTCGTCCTCTCCCTGCCCTTCTCCCTCCTCTTTGCTATCATCCTGATGAGGTATTTCAACGTTTCCATCAACCTCATGAGCGTCGGTGGCCTCGCTATAGCCCTCGGTATTCTGGTGGATGCCACTATCGTTGTGGTTGAGAATATCCAGAGGTTCAGAGAGCGTTTCCCGGGCAGGAGCAGGAGGGAGGTCGTGGTTGAAGCCGCCTCGGAGGTGATAGGACCGGTCCTCGTAGCCCTAACCATAACCGTCCTAACCTTCGTTCCCCTGATGAGCCTTCAGGGGGTGGAAGGTCGTATGTTCAAGCCGTTGCTCTTCTCCGTCCTATCGGCCCTTTCCGGTTCTATCGTGTACGCCTTCCTCGTATCTCCGGCTATCGCTTATATCTCCCTGCCGGGCAGGGTAAAGTCCCACAGGGTGCCCTACAGGACCTTGAGAATGGCTTTAAGGACTTTCAGATGGGCACATAACAGACCCCTCCTTATGGGGGCCATTTACCTGCTCCTGCTAATAGGTAGCGCCGCCGCCGTCAGGTTCGTTGGATCGGAGTTCATACCGGAGCTTCAGGAAGGGACCCTCGTCGTGCGTACCGCCCTCCATCCGGCCGTATCCCTTGACGAGTCTAAGAGGATGGCCCTTCTCATAGAGCGCAAAATAAAGGAGGTTCCCGGAGTTAAGTACGTCACCTCCCGCGTTGGCAGGGGGGAGGTGGGTGCCCATACCGACCCCATCAACAGCATAGAGACCTACGTGATACTAAAAAGAGGGGCAAAGCAGGAGGAGGTGGAGAGGGGTATAAGGGAGAGGCTGGAGGCTTTACCCGGGGCCACGTTCAACTTCACCCAGCCCATAAAGATGACCACCGACGAACTTCTGGAGGGGGCGCGGGGGGACGTGGTCGTTAAGGTGATAGGGGAGGACCTGAACACCCTTCAGAGCATAGCGGACAGACTTGCCGGTAGGCTCAAAGACGTACCGGGCCTTACGGACGTGCGGGCGGAGAGGCTGGAGGGAACCCCGAGGTTGAGGATAAGCGTCAAGAGAGAGTGGGCGGCTAAGTACGGTCTGGACGTAGCAGAGATAAGTCGTCTGGTGGAGAAGGGAATAGGGGGTAAGGCCGTGGGGAGCGTATATGAGGGTGTCAGACGATGGGATATACTGGTCAGGCTAAAGGAGGAGTACAGGGACCGTCCGGAGGTCATACGCCACCTGCCCGTCTTCGGCCATGACGGGGTCGTGGTGCCGCTGGACGAAGTGGCCCGGATAGAGGAGGTGGTCGGACCGAGGCAGATAACGAGGGAGAACTTCCACAGGTTCTCCACCGTGACAGCCAACGTGGAGGGAAGGGACGTAGGAAGCGTCGTTAAGGATATAGAGAGGGTAATCTCCACGATGAAACTCCCCCCCGGGTACGTCGTGGAGGTCGGAGGTCAGTACGAACTCCAGAGGGAGGCGACCCGTCGCTTTGCCATGGTGATCCCGGTCGTCCTGCTCATCATAACCGTTTTGATACTCTCCACCCTGAACGACGTCCGTATGGTTCTTCTGGTCCTACTGAATATGCCCGTAGCGGTAAGTGGAGGTATCTTGGCCCTGCTGCTTACGGGGGGAAACTTCTCCGTTCCCGCCTCCATAGGCTTCATCTCCCTACTGGGGATAGCGACGGAGGTTAGCATAATTCTGATGGACTACGTGCGTAAGCTCAAAGGGAAGGTTTCCCGTGCCACCGTCTTGAGGCTCAGGGCCGTCTCTATGACCGTAATGACCACGGCTCTGGGTCTGCTTCCCCTTATATTCTCTACTGGTCCGGGCAGTGAGGTTCAACGTCCTCTCGCGATCGTAGTCCTCGGAGGTCTTACAACCCTGATACTCTCCACCCTCTTCGTTATGCCGGCACTATACAAAGCGATAGCCCGTAAGGGTAGGTGATAAAAAAGGGGGACACGGCAACGTGTCCCCCCTTACGACGTTTCGCGACGGTCTTACTGCCCGGTTATCTGACTCACTACCCTCTCAACCTCCTGAGGAGAGCGCATGGCTCCGACGTGCTTCTTACCGTTTATGAAGAAGGTGGGGGTACCCTGAACCCCTACCTTGAACCCGAGACGGAAGTCCTCCTTAACGATCTCCTTCCCCTTTCCGGACTCTACGCACTTCTTTATCCTCTTCACCGTCTTCTCATCAAGGCGGGCTATCCACGTCCAGTCAAAGGGCTCCCGTGCGGAGTGCTCCTGTATGATGCTAACCACCTCGGGGACGTACTTGTTGGGGGTGCAGGCCAGCACCTCGGCCTTCTCCTCGGAGTTGGGGTGGATGGTACGCAGTGGGAACCAGCGTAGGTACAGAGCCACGTCCGGGCGGCTCTGGGCAAACTCAAACACGTTGTGGTGGGTCATCCGGCAGTAGGGACAGTCCGGATCCGTGAACATCACTATCACAACGGGCGCCCCCTCGTTGCCTATAACCGGTTTCCTCCCCTCCGTAAGGGTACCGACATCCACCTGCTGCGAAACCAAAAGCAAAAGCATAGGCCATTATTTTAAAGGGGCAACGGCCACAGGTTCAACCCACCTTCACCCCAACGCCCCACCTCCGCTCTATCTCCTCAAGTAGGGCGTCTAAGAGCTCCTCCTCCTTAACCCTCTTAACCGGCTTCCCCTTGACGAAGATGAATCCGGAACCCTTTCCGGCGGCTATACCTATGTCGGCCTCTCTGGCCTCACCCGGTCCGTTCACCTCGCACCCCATTACGGCCACCTTGAGCGGCAGGCTTACGCCTTCAAGGGCCTTCTCCACCCTCTCGGCCAGACCTATCAGGTCTATCTTGGTACGGCCACACGTGGGGCAGGCCACGAGCATTATACCGCGGCTCCTTATCTGGAGGGACTTCAGGATCTCCCACGCCACCCTGACCTCCTCAACGGGGTCGGCCGTGAGGGATACCCTAAAGGTGTCCCCTATGCCCTCGGCCAACAGGGTCCCTATACCCACCGCGGACTTTATTATGCCGGTCTTAGGCGTACCCGCCTCCGTTACCCCCAGGTGCAGGGGGTAGTCTATGACCTCCGAGAGCCTGCGGTAAGCCTCTATCATCTGGGGGACATAGGCGGACTTGGCGGACACCACTATGTCCTCAAACCCCTGATCCTCAAAGAACCTGACCCACCGTACGGCGCTCTCAACTATGCCTTCAACGGTCACGCCTCCGTACTTGTCTATCAGGTCCATCTCAAGGGATCCGGCGTTCACACCTATGCGTATGGGGATGCGGTTGGATTTGGCGGCTGCTATCACCTCTTTGACCTTCTCCTTGCCTCCGATGTTGCCCGGGTTTATCCTTATCTTGTCGGCCCCGGCGTCGGCCGCCATTATGGCGATCTTGTAGTCAAAATGGACGTCGGCCACTATGGGAACCCTGCCCTTGAAGTGCTCCACTATCTCTTTGAAGGCCGGGATGGTCCGGCGCGATGGCACGGCCACCCTCACGATCTCACAACCGGCCTCAACCAACCTCTCAATCTGGCCAACGGTGGCCTCAACGTCGTTGGTGTCCGTCGTGGTCATGGACTGCACGGCTATGGGGTTGTCCCCCCCTATAGCCACGTTCCCTATACGGACTACTCTCGTCTTCCTTCGCCTTATCACGGGCGTATTCTAAAGGGGGAGGGTAGTACCG
>CAYYQD010000023.1:8128-24422 GCA_964473735.1 uncultured bacterium | reverse complement strand
TACCTTGTGGAATTTGAACTAAGTCTCGCCTGCCGTGGCGGGCGGTGGGGTAGCGGGTCCCCAATCTACCTTGTGGAATGATGGTTTTGGACGGAGTTTCTACCTGCGCTTCTTGCAGCAGCAATCGCGAGAGTGCTCGGAGGAGGGCCAGAATAGAAGGAACAACTGGCCAACGGCTGCAAAAGCACCAAGGATGATGCTCACTATAATCAGGAAAGCTAAGAAAGCACCGAACATACACTGTAATTTTAAAGCCGTACTATGAAAAAGCCACCCTCCTTTTCAAAATCACTTTCGGTATTTGTCGTCTTGTCCCCAACGATGGAGGGGCAACCTTAAAGAATGGCCTTGCGGCCCTTATAGGTTCAAATCCTGATGCCAAGAAGGTGCGTTAATCCTCCTCCAACAGCCACCACCACCAGTGCTTCTTGCGGTCGGGATAGACCTTGTGATACCAGCGAAATTCTTCCCGCAAAGCCTCTTTCTGCCAATCCTCCAACTCCGCTAACTTCTCAATCAACACGGCCCTCAACTCCGCCTCCACTTCGGGAGACATGCGATGACCTTCTTCTATGAATTCGGAAATATCTTCCAGCGTGGTAGATACCCAAACATCCGGAAAACGGTAAAGCGAGTCTTTAATACCGTATTCACGAAAAATCTCTACCTCCTTCTTCACATACTCATCCAGCGTCCTATAGCGGAGATGGTCCGAAATATATTTTCCCACGTAGGAATTATAACCTCGTATTATGAAGAATTCTGCTGTAGCCGGTCTTCGAGTACATACCACCACCAGTGCTTCTTGCGGTCGGGTACGAAGCCAATATCCCTCACCAACCAGTCGTTATCGGTGGGTAAGAAGTTTGCCTGTGCATCCTCCAAATCTATCCACTTACACTTTCCGGCCTTCACCAGCTCCGCCCATTTATGCATCACATACTCAAAGACAGGGTAAATTTCCAGATGGGTTATGTCATAACCCTCATTAACGATGTCGGTTAAAACTTCCATTTGAAGCCTGAATTCGTCTATAAATCCTACTCTTCCCTCTGGATCATATCCGTCTCCCTGTGCCCTGTAAATTAGCTCCCACATAGCATTCCACGCTCCATCTGCGTTATCATCTCCTATCAAACCTTCGGGAGTATATGGTGGATCAATTTCTCCCCACCTCGCCTTTTCCCACCATCTATTCTTAGATCCCATACACCTCTCATTTTAAGGCTAACAGTTTTTCTTTTTTTGAACGACTGTCCCACCAAACCTCACCCCTGCGTCCCCGACAACTTCCTCCTAAGGTAATCTCTATCCGTCAGGTCAAGACTCAAAGGTGAGATGGAGACGTAAAGGTTGAGGACTGCCCAGACGTCCGACCCCTCTTTTACGGTGAATATGGGCTTTCCCCCTATGGTGTAGGTTCCGTCCCCGTTTCTCTTCACTGGCCTCTCGTAAGTTCTGTTCCCAAGATAGGTCCAGAGAAAGCCCCGAAGCGTCCCATAGGGGACGGAGGGGAAATTCACGGAAAGCAAACGAAAGTCCCTGCGGCCGGCGAACTCGTTGAGCACGTCCCGTGCTACCTTCTCGGCCGTATCCCAGTGCATCTCCTCCTTCCTCTCCATGGATATGGCTATTGACGGGATCCCGTATAGGGCACCTTCGCGCGCGGCCGACACCGTCCCCGAGTAGAAGACGTCCTCCGCAAGGTTGTACCCGGAATTTACCCCGGATAGGACGAGGTCGGGCCACTCCGGTAATATCTCAAACAGGGCGATCAGTACGGAATCCACCGGAGAGCCTTCAACGGCGTAAGTACGGCTATCCACCCTCTTCACCCGTATGTTCCTCCGCATCGTCAGGCTGTGGCTGGCCGCACTCATCTCCTCAACCGGAGCGACCACCCAGACCTCCCCGAAGTCCGATGCCACGTCCGCTAAAACCTTTATCCCGGGAGCATCAACACCGTCATCGTTGGTAACGAGTATCGTGGGCAAGGCGCCTATTCTAAACCGGTTTAGAGACCGAAGACCTCCCTCCAAACGGATAGAGTTATGAGCTCGTAGGCGTGGAGGTACCTGAACCCCCTGCCCCGCACGTTCTCCTCCACAACATCCTCAACCGTCCTGCGAGGCAGCAGCTCCTTCACCAGAGGATCCCGGGAGACCGACAGGAGGTACGGACGCAGCGGCCCGGCCATCCAACCCTTAACCGGGGCGCCGAAACCGGCCTTCTTACGGTAGAGGATCCGCCCCGGCAGGACTCCCCTAAGGGCCTCCTTCAGGATAACCTTACCCGTACGTGCGCTAACCTTCTGATGGTAAGGGGTTCGGAGGGAAAGTCCAAGGAGGGCGTTTGAAAGGAACGGGACCCTTATCTCAAGGCCGTGGGCCATAGAGGTCTTGTCTGTGTAAAGCAGGTTATGCTCCGGAAGGAAGTACATAAGGTCAAAGAGCATGGCGGATTCCAACTCCTCCCCCACATCCGGAAACCTCTCCACCATCTCACTGTAGGCCTCGGGGACGGGGTAGTACCCCATCCACCGCAGGTACCTCAGAGGGAAAGGTAGGGAGAGCGCCTCCTTGAACTTCGCTATGTCCCGGGATAGGCGTCCCAGACGTCCGGAAGAGAAGGGTAGGGTGGGCAGAACTTTAAGGAAGGGAAACTTCCGGGCGAGCAGCAGGGCCCGGTACCTCGGATACCCCCCCCAGAGCTCGTCCCCACCCGTTCCACTCAGGGCCACCTTCAGACCCATCCTACGCGCTCCACCAGAGAGCAGGAAGTTGGAGACGGCGGCTCCGTCCCCTATAGGCTCCTCAAGGTGCCACACCACCCTGCGGAGGACCTCCGCATCAAAGGAGACCTCAACCGGCACGAGGGTGTGTCCGTACCTCTCCGCCACCTCACGGGCGTACTCCTCCTCGGGGGAGAAGATCTCCCTCCTCATGTCCTCACTCCTGAATCGGAGGGTAAAGGCGCGGAGTGGCACCGGGACCAGGGCGGCTATGGCCGAGGAATCCACCCCTCCGCTCAGGAATAGCCCCACCTCAACGTCCGCCACCATCTGCTCTTCAACGCTACGGCGGAGGGCCCGTAGAACCTCCTCCGGGTCGGCCCGGGAGGGGGAGTGGTCGGATACGGGGTCGTAATAGGGCCTGACCGACACCCTTCCGTCCTCCCATATCAGCATGTGTCCGGGGGGGAGCTTCCTTATCCCCTCAAAGGCCGTGTAGGGGTAGGGGGCCCACAGGAAGGCGAGGTGGAAACGGAGGGCCCTGAGGTCCGGCCTCTTCGGTACCCACGGCAGCTGGAGAAGGGCCTTTATCTCCGAAGAAAACGCCAGTCTATCGCCGCTCCGGGTCCAGTACAGGGGCTTCACCCCGAAACGGTCCCGGGCTAAGATAAGGCGCCTCCCGTCCCAGTACCCGAAGGCGAACATCCCGTCCAGCATCACCACCCCGTCCTCACCGTACCTCTCTAAGACCCTAAAGAGTACCTCCGTATCCGAACGGCTAACGAAACGCACCCCCTCTCTCTCAAGACGCTCGCGCAGGGAGATGAAGTTGTATATTTCACCGTTGTACGTAAGGGCACGTCCCCCCTCCACCCATGGTTGCTTCCCCCCCGCAAGGTCAATTATGGCCAGACGGCAGTGTCCGAACCTCACGTGGCCGTTGCTCCAGACACCGGAGTCGTCCGGTCCCCTGTGGGCTATGGCGGTAATGGGGACACTTTCCCCATCCTCACCCCCGACTTCTCCGAATATACCGCACATCTTACCCCCTTATGGTGGCTATTATACCCATGAGGGTGGAGGCTAAAGTCCAGAAACCCACGCTTATCCAGGGACTGGCACCGCCTATGAAGAAGGCGTCCCCCATGAGGAAGGAGGCTATTACCACGGAGCCTATGGCCCACTTCTTCGCTATCTCGCTCCCCCACAGAAGGAGCAGGTTGTAAAGGACTATGAAGACCATACCGACGTCAAGGAGTATAAAGACTACGTAAGGGGAGAGGGTGAGAAAGATCCCCGGCACGTTGGGTATAAAGAAGGTAAGGACGGTCAGGAGCAGGGTTATGGCCACCACGACGACCGCCCGGGATACGGTCAGCCTGTACCCTAAAGACTGGAAGTAGAAGATATATCGGGCGTTGGCAACGAAGAAGAAGAACCGGGCGAGCACGTACGTAATTACCCCGATGAGAGATAAGGTGATAACGCCGTCTATACGTGTGAAGGCGAACCCCACACCCTGAAACAGGAAGGCGATCGCCATCGTAAGGTAGAACTGTCCTCGGACGTTGTCCGCCCCCAGCTCGTAAAGGGCTTTGTAGGTCCATAAACCCGCCACCAAAAGGAGAAGGATGGCCAAAACGTACGGAACTGCATACGGCACGTACATCCCCGCAACGATCACGGATAGAGCCATGAGGATAAGGACAAAGGCACCTACTTTTTGTACCATAACGTTTGATTTTAAAGTCGTTAAAACCTTAACGGCTACCAAGGTTAAAACCTAAGAGGTACATGACGGCGTAGTATCCTCTGACAATGCTAAGCTTTGCCCGATACTCTTCCAGCTCCACCTCTAAGAGCTGATTGAGAACCATCAGGTAGTCCGTCAGGACGGCAGGGGAGGTTCTGTACCTACTCTCCTCCGAGCGCAGCGCTTCCTGCAGGTCCTTCTTAGTTTCCATAAGGATGCGGAAACGCTCAAGGGATGCCACGTAATCCTTATACTCCTTCATGAGGGTACTTCTGAGCC
Organism: uncultured bacterium; assembly: GCA_964473735.1. Taxonomy (GTDB): domain Bacteria; phylum Hydrothermota; class Hydrothermia; order LBFQ01; family LBFQ01; genus JAADCS01. Next base: position 19,659 of record CAYYQD010000023.1, on the reverse strand, counting down.
CCTCTTCAACGTTTCTCCTTCTCATAAACGCCCCCTCGTACCTTCTCTCCTCCTCCTTCACCCTTGAGAGGTAGGAGGGCAGCCATAGGGGTATTCCCACGGAGACGGAGAAGGATAGGTTCCCATCCATATACAGCACACCGGGGGATACGACCGGTACGGCGGATAGAAGTGCGGCCACCTTCCTTTTGGAAGCGGCCTCTACCATCTTACGGCTGGCCCTTACGGAAGGGGAAGAGTCCAGAGCTACGAGGAGGGAATCGTAAGGGGGAAGCCTGAAGGAGTCCGGTACGTCTTTAAGGGAATCCACATCGCCTCCGTAGAAGTACTCCAGCCTGCTCAACCATCCTTCCCTCTCGGCCTCTACCGTCTCCCTTCTGGCCTCCAGAATGCGGATCCTCGCCCTTACCCTCTGCAGGTGGGAGAGGGGGACCTTGCCCGCTCTGTAGAGCGCCTGCGACGATACCTCCATCCGCTGGAGGTTGTTTAACATACTGTCTATGACCTCCAGCTCCCGGTTCAGGTAGAGCACCCTCAGGTAGGTATCTATGGCGGAGAGGAGAAAGGAGTTCTTGAAGGCCTCGTAGGAGTAGCGTTGGGCCTCGGCTTTATCGCGCTCGGCCATCCCCAGAAGGGGCCACGACGGAGGGAGAGGTTGGGAGAGGGCTACGGCCCCGGGCATATACATGGCGTTAAAGGTCAGGATGGGGGAAGGTGGGAACACGGATGCGGTGCCTCTATACCTCTGCGCCTCGTAATCGTGCCTGCTCCCCTCAACCGCTGGGTGTCGCTCCACGGCCTTGAGGTAGCTTTCAAGGTCAAGGGCGAGTAAAATACTAAGAAGCATAGTAGGTATTATAGGGGGGAGGAGGACACGTTGAAGGGAAGGGTTAAGTGTTGTTCCAAATACCGTTCCGTTATGGAGGTTTCTCCGCTTATCTACGTACGACCTCCGGCAGCCCCGTACTTAGAGCGATGGCTCCTTTCCTTTGACCCCTCCTCATGATTTATCCGGTGTTATTCAACCTACGGTGCCCATACGTCAATCGGTGTAAGCGTGAAGTAAAAGGAGGGTCTGTCGGCGAAGGTCCGGTACCACTTCTTTCAGTTCCGTACCCAGAGTGGTACCACCACGTTCAAAGTGTAAGCCCCAGACTCCTGCAGGAAGGAACTTTAAAGGGCCACAATTGCGGACGAATACTGTAGAATGCGGGAAAAACGGCGATGTGTCCCGATGCCGTATTTCGTTGGGCATCCTCTTCACGCGAAGAGTGGGGACGTCTCTGAAGGTTATACCCGTCTCCCCCGGGCCTTCTGGAGGGCGGACAACCGATGTTCCCCCCTTTCTGGAATGGCCTCGCCGAAGGTACCACGAGGTCGGGGAAAATCTGGCGTTCATCCTGCATGCGCACTCTCCACCCCCAAGTGCTAAAATTTTTGCACCGGTGCCCCGAACCCCGGCGTGGCGTGGGCTCCCGTTCCCGATTCCCATCCGCTGACCTCCGACATAATATCCACCCTTGAATCGGACCCTCCTCGGACTCCTGAAGTTGCACAGGCTGGGATCCCTCCTATCCTTTGTTGATGCCGTTGAAGAGGATGCGGACGGTATAGTGTTGCGCTGTAAGAACGAGATACTCGCCCGTGTGCTTCAGGAGAGGTTCGCCGAGCAGATAGGGGAGGTTGAGGAGAGGTTGGGGATAAGGGTTAAATTCTCCTACCCTGAGGTTAAGGAAACCGTTTTCAGGGAGAGCTTTGAGAACTTCTTTTACGGTAAGGAAAACGAATTCACCGTAGCGGCCCTGAGGAGCGTGGCCCTCGGTGCGGGGGTCGTCTCCTCCGTCTTCCTGGTCGCTGACACTGGCATGGGTAAGACCCACCTTTTAAAAGCCACGGCCAACCTCGCCACCTTTGCCGGCAGGAAGGCCACCTACGTTCCGGCCGGATGGGTAATGGAGCGACTCGTCACCTCCTACAAGAGTGGGGGTAAGCCCGACTTCTCCAACCTGAAAGAGGCCGATGTCGTGCTGATAGACGACGTCCATACCCTGAAAGACAGGACCTTTGCCCTTGAGTTTCTGGGGCGCCTTATGGACAGAGCCTCCGTTAAGGGGAAGGTCGTGGTGATGGCCTCGGAGATGGGTCCCAGAGGGTTCCGCAGACCCAAATCCTTCCGGAACAGGTTAATGGGTAACCTCCTCCTACGCATACATCCCTACCCCGAGGAGGTCAGGCGCCGCATACTACTCGCCCGGCTCAGGATGGGCGGTATAACCCTACCTCCGGACTACATCTCCTACGTGGTTAAAAAGGTATCCAACCCCCGGGCCCTGATAGGTGTGGTGGTGAGGGTCAGGGCCCACATGGACGTATACGGCTCCCTCCCGGACCTCACGACCTTCAAAGACCTGATAGGGGACTTGGTGGGGGAGGACGAGGGGGACCTCTTCTCGCTATTCGGAGTAAGGGACCTGCGGAGGAAGGGAACCAACTTTTATTTAGCGGTGTATGCCATGAGGCTCACCGGCGTCGGAATAATGGAGATAGCGGAGAAGGTAGGATGTTCAAGGGCGAGCGTGTATAACTACATAAGACGGGCCAAGGAGATCCTCAAAAACGACCCCGAGAGGGCGGAGGAGTTCAACTCCAAACTCCGTATGCTACGCAGGGACCTTCTGTAGAATCCCCCCTTGAGGCGAATCACGGCGGACGAAGTCCTATCTTACGATGCCTTCGTGTGCGATATGGACGGCGTGATATACAGGGGAAGGGAAGTCCTGTGGGAGAACGTTTCCGTCCTCCTAAAACTTCAGGCGATGGGAAAGGTCGTCAGGTTCCTGACGAACAACTCCACACGGACGCCGGAGTACTACGCGGAGCGACTTAGAGGTATGGGCTTTGAGGTCAGGCCAGAAGACGTTATGAGCAGCAGCGTAGCCACAGGTAGATACCTGACAGATGAAGGTATCGGAAGGGCCTACATCGTGGGCTCCCGGGCCCTCCGGGAGGTGCTATCCCGGTACGGTGTGCGTTTCTCCACCGGGCGGCCGGAGGCCGTTGTGGTGGGTCTTGACCCCAACTTCACCTACGCCAAGCTGCGGAAGGCGGCCTCGTTGGTGTATATGGGCGTCAAGTTCGTGGCTACGAATCCGGACACCTCCCTACCCGTAGAGAACGGCGTACTTCCCGGTGCCGGCTCTATGGTGGCCGCCATATCCTCGGCCTCCGGTAGGGAGCCGGACGTCGTCGTGGGGAAACCGAACCCGACGATCTTCCGTATGGCCATCTCCGACCTGAAGGGAAAGAGGGTTCTGTTTATAGGGGACAGACTTAACACGGACATATTGGGTGGTAAGAGGGCCGGATTGAGTACCCTCTTAGTCCTGACAGGCGTCCACGGGCTTGAGGACGTGAAACGCTACGGAGTAGAGCCGGATTACTACGCCGAGAGTCTCTCCTCCGTCCTACCTGTATCCGCCCTCTAACATCGGTCCGAATATTCGGAGTAATCGGTCGTATATGACCGTGGTTGCCCAGACGTCGTAGAAGTTGTAAGTTGCTATATCTTCGTACCTGCCGTCCGTAAAGTACTCCTCCACCTTGCTGCCGTCCATCGCCACCTTGGGGGTAGGGATCCCCAACCTCCTGCATACGAAGTCAAGGGACGAGAACCTCCCCAATCCGTGGAAGGACAGGACGTCCATTACGTCCAGATGGTTGTTGTAATCAAACCTGCTCTTGAGATGGTAGCGGCTTATGGGTACGTCCAGTACGAGGGAGCGTAGCATGAGGAAGGGAAGGTCAAACCTCCTACCGTTGTAAGTGATTAACCTCCCCTGTACCTTGGAAAGGATGTGCCATACCTCCTCTACCATCCTCTTTTCCGCCCTCTCTATTCCATCGGATACGCCGTAGCCTATGAAGCTGACGTCGTACCCTTCCCCGTTCGCCAAAAGTCTCTCAACCTTCTCCCCGTCCGCGTCGTTCAGGTACATGACCTTAACCTTGGCCAGAGAGGCCCTATCTCCCCTCCGTACAACGACTCCCATGGCGACACTCACCACGTGTCCGGTCAATCCCCACATTGCCACCTGTTTCCTGACCTTCTCCCTGTACTTATCTTTCTCTTCCTCCGCGACTTCCGATTCCCTCTTCAGCAGGTACGACCACTCCTCCTCCGTTAGGTCCGCCCCCACCGTTTCAATATCCATTACCAGGTCATAGACCACCCTACCGTTCATCGTCGGAATTCTACACTCGGGCAACGGTAGAATATGGGGGCATGATAAGAGCGCTGGTCCTCGGAGGTGGAGGGGCGAAGGGGATGGCCCATATCGGGGTACTAAAAGCCTTTTACGAGGAGGGCATAGGGTTTGATATGGTGGTCGGGTGCAGTATAGGGGCGATAATAGGGGGACTGTACGCCGCGGGGTACTCCGTCCCACTGATAGAGCGGATAGGTCTGGAGATATCCATGATGCCCCACAGGGAGTTCCTGTCCCCTTCCCTTACCCCCGTTGAGATACTCAATTCGGAGAAGTTTGAGGGGTTCCTCCGTCGCTACGTTGGTAATATGAGGATAGAGGAGCTACCGGTAAGGTACGCAGCCAACGCCTACGACATTTTGACCCGGAGAGAGGTGGTCGTATCCAGCGGCAGCCTCATGGCGGCGATGAGGGTATCGGCGAGTCTGCCGGGTATATTTGAGGCCCTGACCTTCAGGTCCGTGGGTATGACCCTCGTAGATGGGGGGGTCGTAGACCCGGTACCGGTCAGGGTCGCCCGTAGGTTGGGGGCCCAGTTCGTGGTAGCCGTAAACCTTCTGGATCGCTTCCCCAAAGGCGAGACGGAGGTCAAACTCCCGTACTTTCGCAGAAGAAAGAACCTCCTGTCCCGTCTATCACGTCTCTTCTCCGTGAGGCGCAGGAACGCCCTATCGGTCATGGCCGAGTCTTTCGTGGCCTATCAGGGTGCTCTGGTGGAGTACCTTCTTGAGGCCCATCCCCCGGACGTCCTGATAGAACCCGACACCCGCGACGTGGGCCTGCTTGACTTCAACGTCCGCAACTACGAGAACCTGAAACGACGTGGGTACGAGAAGGCTAAGGAGGTTATAGGGCGCATATCCTTTTAGGCCGATTCCCCCTTATAATAGCCGCCTAACTCCGCCTCCGGCGGAGGCCCCTCTGGGGATATCGGGGGAGTTTAGTTGAAGGGAGCAAGTTTTAAGTGGAAGGTTTCGTACGCTCTCACGTACCCGGTTTTTAGGTGGGTTTTGGGTGTCAGGGAGATAGGAAAGGAGAACCTACCCCCCGACGGCCCGGTGATAGTGGCCTCAAACCACCGCAGCGCGTGGGATCCACCCGTCCTCGGGTTTGCCGCTTTTCCGAGGGAGCTCCACTTCATGGCGAAGGAGGAGCTCTTCACGCCTCTTCTGGGCCCCATCATAAGGATGTACAACGCCCACCCCATAAAGAGGTCCGCCGGAGCGAGGGGGTCTCTTCTGTTGGCCTTAGAGCTGCTTGATAGGGGTTTTGCCATTCTGATATTCCCGGAGGGTACCCGCAACCGCACGTCCAGACCGCTCCTCCCTCTCCGAAAAGGCATAAAGTGGATAGCTTACAACGGAAAGGTGAGGGACAGGGTCAGGGTGGTACCCACCTGGATAGAGGGTTTTACCGTGGCCTTCGGTGAGCCGATGCTCCCGGCCGATATACCGGAGGAAGACTTCCTCCCCTCGCTTGAGGAGAGGCTGTTGGATTTGAGAAAACGGGTTTTAGAACTCAAGGAGACAAAAAGGAGGTAGGAGTCATGGAGCTTGATCTTCTAAAAGAGATAGAGGAGCTTCCGGAGGATCTGCTGAAGGAAGGCGTAGAGGGTATGCAGCTTCCCAAGGAGGGGGAGCTGGTGGAGGGGGTCGTCGTCAAAGTGGAGGGCGACCTCGTCTTCATAGACATCGGCGGTAAGTCCGAAGGGGTCGTACCCCTATCGGAGTTCGGGGACCGCATTCCAAAGATAGGGGAGAAGGTCTTAGTGTACGTAGAGAAGGCCGAGGGGACGAAAGGGGTGAAGCTCTCCAAGTACAAGGCGGACTTTGAGAAGGCGTGGGACAAGATATGGGAGGTCTTCCAGTCCGGCGAGCTTATAGAGGGACGTATAACGAAGCGGGTTAAGGGTGGATTCATGGTGAATATCTTCGGGGTGGAGGCCTTCATGCCGAGGTCCCTATCCGGGGACGTGGGGCGCACCCGGACGCTCTCCGTAGGTAAGACCATACGGGTTAAGGTAATAAAGGCCGACAGGCAGAGGAAGACCATAATCGTCTCCCGCAAGGACGCCCTTGAGGAGGAGGAGATAGCCATAAAGAAGCGCCTGGCCGAGCTCAAGCCCGGTATGGTCGTCAGCGGCCACGTCTCCGGCATCATAGAGCACGGTATCTTCGTGGATATAGGTGGGGTTGAGGGCTTCGTGCATATCAGCGAACTGGCGTGGCACAGGCCCAAGAAGATAGAGGACCTGGTCCAGCTGGGGCAGGAGATAACGGCGAAGGTCCTTGACGTAGACCCGGAGAAGAAACGCATTTCCCTGTCCGTGAAGCAGCTCCTCCCCCATCCGTGGGAGAGCGTGGCCGAGAAGTACCCTATCGGCTCCAGGGTTAAAGGTACCGTAAAGCGGATAGTGGATTACGGGGCCTTCGTGGAGCTGGAGCCGGGAGTTGAAGGTCTCGTACATATCAGCGAGATGAAGTGGGGCCGTCCCCCCTCACATCCCTCCGAGATCCTGGAGGAGGGTCAGGAGATAGAGGCCGTGGTACTCAACGTGGACGTTGAGAGGCAGCGCATATCCCTGGGCATCAAACAGACCCAGCCCGACCCGTGGACGACGGTTGAGGAGAGGTACGCCATAGGGACGGTCGTTGAGGGTAAGATATACGACTTTGACCAGTACGGGGCCTTCGTGGAGCTCCCCGACGGGTTAGTGGGCTACCTCCACGTCTCCAACATATCCTGGACCAAGAAGTTCCGGCACCCCTCCGAGGTCCTGAAGAAGGGTAAGACGGCCACCTTCAAGGTCATAGGTATAGACGACAAGCAGAGGTTCGTTGAGCTCTCCCTCAAGCATCTCACGGAGAACCCCTGGCCCAAGATACAGGAGCAGCTCGCCGAAGGTACAGCCGTCACCGTTAAGGTCAAGGGGGCATCCGAGGCCGGCCTCATAGTATCCCTGAAGGGGGACGGGTACGAGATAGAGGGCTTCATACCCAAATCCCAGCTGGTTTCCAGAAACAGGAGGCCTACGGATTACGATGTAGGGGTTGACCTCAACGTCGCCGTTCTATCCGTGGAGCCCAACCGTAAGAGGATAATCTTCTCCGAGAAGATGTACGCCCGCATGCTTCGCGAACAGGAGAAGGCGGAGGAGAAGAGGGACATTGAGAGGGTGGCCAAGAGGATGAAGAAGGAGAAGGCCGTCGTCACCTTGGGGGACATCCTCAAGAGCGAGATGGAGCACCTGAAGAAGATGAAGGAGGAGTAAATGTTCTTCGGGCAGGGGCTTATATTCGCCGTACAGCAGTTCTTCTACAGGGATAGCACGGTGGTGGTGGCCAAGATGGTCGCCCCTGCCCGCCGTTTCGTCAGGAAGAGGGACACCCTCCGCTGGCGTATTTCCCTCAAGGTGAATGGCAAATGTAGTAGGGTTGAGTACCGGAAGCTTTACGCTAAGGACTTCGGTCCCTACACCCTCATAAGGGACAGCGTGAGATGTACCTTTCAAGGGGACAGGTTTAAGATAGTGGCGGAGCTGGGCGATGAGAACTCCGGCGAGGTGATAAAGCGAATAAAGGAAAAGAGCCTTCCACAGGGTAGGGACTTCCTCCTCTCCAGCCTTAACTACGAGTACGCGGACAGCGGCGTGGTCCTTTCCCTGCTCGTCTCACCGAAAAAACGTATAGAGGTCAAGGCCCGCTTTGGAATAGCGAAACAGTGGAGCAGGAAGAGGATGTACGACCTGCCCGAATTTACCGCGGAGAAGGACACGGTTATCTCCTTCCTGATACCTAAGGAGGACCTGTCCTACGGTAAGGTCAGGTTCCTTGCCGAGGTCAACGGTCTCAAGCGGGAAACGGAGACCCTCTTTAACCAGTTCAACCTGAGCAACGACAGGGACTTCAAGGTCCTCCTGGCCGTCCTGAACTTCGTCTTTGGCCCGGAGGAGACCAAGGTCCTATCCAAAGCCCCTAAGGATAAACGGGAGGAGGCATGGGATAAGTTCTGGGAGAAGAGGGGGGGGAAGAAGGCGGAGGAGGAGTTCATGGAGAGGCTCTACACGGCGATGAGGCTCTTTCCCAGCTCTTTCAGGGCGAAGGTCTCGGACAGGGCTCTGGTATATACCAAATTCGGCCCTCCGGACGAGGTGGAGTCCTATCCCTACAGGATGGAGGGAAAGCCGTACGAGATATGGTACTACCACCGCCTCGGTAAGGTGTTCGTCTTCGTTGATTTTGATGGCACCGGAGATTACAGATTGGTTCCGGAGAGCTACCTTGATACGATAAGATAAGGTGAGGGGCCGGAGCCCCCCACCCGTCAGTCATCTTACGACGAATCGGCGCAACACCGTTCTACCCTGAACCTTAGCGTACAGGATGTAGGCTCCGGCCGGCAGTTTCCCGCTCCTGAAGGTATCCTCTCCGTGGGAGGGACCGGAATATAGCTGGGAGATCAGCCGTCCAGAGGCGGAGTAGAGGCGCAGAGATACGGAGGCCCCCTCCACGCTCCTCACCCTGACCTCAACCCTGCCGTCCCTTACGGAGACTCTCACCTTCGGCTGAACGACCCCGGCCAGCTCCCTCGCACCGGTGGAGACGTCCTCCAGACCGACGAAGGCGAAGGTGACGCTCACCGTGTCTCCGGGGGTAAGGGTAAAGGGGCCGGTTGAGGCTATCACACCGCAATCCACGGGGCAGCTCTCGTTTCTGACCGTGCCGTTGAGATACACCCATTTGGAGGAATCGCTCGGAAGGCCGTAGAAGTTGGTTTGGTTGAAGCTGCCAAGGTTGGCGATGGGCACGTCGCTCACCACAGCCACGCCAGCACCGTAGGGTCGCACGGAGTCCGCATCGTAAACGTAGGCTAAGTTGAGGGCGCTGTCTACGGCCACGGCCTCGGAGGAGCTCCATCCGGGTATCTGGAAGTCGGCGAATATGCCTAAGTAGAGACCGCTCACGGTTGAGGAACCCTCGTTTATGAGCCTGTACCGTAGGAATACCCAGTTGGGACGTATGGAGTCGTAAGCGTAGGCGTCCACGTCCAGCCTTATCCCTTTAGCGAGGGGATGGGAAGCGTCGGAGTATCCGGCGGATCCGTGCTGGTCCCCCATCCGGGGTACGTCCCACAGGACGCCTCCCCAGTAGTGGCTTAAATCGTTCGTTATCCACGAATCAACCAGATAGTCGGGGGAGTTTCCAAAGGCCACACCGGCGTACGCCAGCAGGTTGCTCCCGCCCTCCGGAAAGACGAACCCGGGACCGGCCGTGTCGGAGTTGTGGGAGCCTATGCCCCCGGTCAGGGCACTTATCCCGAGGAGGGCCGTTCCGGTGTCTATTACTATCATGTCTATGGGGTTGCCTATCAGGAAGTAGAGCATGAAGGTATCGTTGTAGGATCCGGAGTTGTAGCTCAAGACCATACGGAAAACGGCGTACCGACCCACCAGGGCCGAGCTGTCAAGGGATATGACGAAGGGGTCCGCGGAGTTGTTCGCGCTGTCGGAGGGGGAGATGGTCCCGAAGGAGGCCGTTCCGTCTATCACGTGAGCGCTGGGGATCGTAGAAGTTAAGGTGGCCTGAACGTTGACGGCGTCGGCTCCCCCGATGTTCCTCAGGGTGACGTACAGGTTGGCGGTCTCGCCCGGATCAAAGCGTCCGTCCCCGTCCCCGGCCGAATCGTCCAGGCGGCTGCGCACCTTCACCACGTGGGGGTAGGGGGCCGGAGGGGTCCCTAAGACGCTCCTGTAGGCGTTCAACCTTCCCCACCCGCAGCTGTTGTTGGGATAGCTGGAGCAGTCCCCGTAATGGTCCGCACTGTCTAAAAGGATGTTATAGACCGTCGTGAAGTCAAGGTTGGGGTTGCGTTCGTACATGAGGGCTATCACGCCGGTGACGTGGGGTGTGGCCATAGAGGTGCCGTCGTATATGGCGTAGTCGCTACTTCCCACGGAGGAGTATATGCTCACGCCGGGGGCTGCTATGTTGGGCTTTATCAGGTTCCAGTCGCTACGGGGCCAGTAGGTAGTATCGTTCCACGGGGACTGGTTCGGGGCGGGACCGCGGGAGGAGAAGTCGGCCACGTTATCGCCGTTATCGGTGGCACCCACACCTATGACCAGAGGGTAGTTGCCGGGTGTGTTGGCCGTACCGCTTCCGGGCCCTTCGTTCCCGTTGGCGAAGACCGGTATTATGTCGGCTGCCCTCCAGGCCTGCACCTTGTCCCAGAACCACAGGTCCGTGGTGCTGTCGCTCCCCCAAGAGTTGCTGACCGCCACTATGTTGTACCCGCTATCCACCTTCCACTCCACGAACTTCTGGAAACCCTCGGTGATGGAGGAGTAAGTAGCCACGCAGCTGCCGGCATCCACACCGAATATCTTTACCGCCGCGACCCTCGCCCCCGGGGCCACCCCTATGTCCTCGGCGAAGGCGTCGGGTCCGTCTCCCCCTACCATGGTACCTATGGTATGGGTACCGTGATACACGCAGGGTCCCCCTTCGTCTGTCGGGGTCGGGGAACCGCCGAAGGGGTCGTACCACAGGGCCACCTTGCCGACGAGGGCGGGATGGTCGGCCATCACACCGGTGTCCATGGAGCCGATCAGGACGCCGTGCCCGGTATAGCCCAGCTTTATCCACACCGAATCGGCCATTATCTTGCTTATACCCCAGGAGGCTACGGCGTCCGGCCTTATATCCCCGTCGTGCCGCCTGACGGGGGGTAGCGGAATCCTGCGGTCAAGGGTTATCTCCAGAACGTCCTCCCGCTCGGATATTCTAACTATCTGCTCCGGCGTGGCGGACAGGGCTACGGCGTTGTTTATCCAGAAGGACCTGTACTCCGTTATTCCAAGGCTCGTTAGATAGGATAGGAGAGGGGCTTGAGTCTCGCGGGCGAGGGCTTTGACGTCGGCGAAGAAGCCCTTCACGTCCCTCTTGCGGGCGCTCTTGGTGGGATGGCTGCGCAGGAAGGAGGCGTAATCGGGCTGACGTTTCAGATACACTATCACGGGTATCCTCTCTCCGGGAGATGCCTTCCGGAGGTGCTCCTTTAGAGCGTTTCCGATGATAGCGTTTGCTATTACTACGGGAACCATCTTACCCTCCTGTGCGGCCAACTATTTTATGGTAATACCCGCTATTTTTGGCGGTGCGTTGCACCCGAAAAAACGGAATTGCCGGGGCATAATCCTCACCGTACCGTGCCCCGTGGGAGTCCGATGCTGTTATCGTAGAGCCCTGTCCGGAGAGATACCGTCAT
>CAYYQD010000023.1:0-8028 GCA_964473735.1 uncultured bacterium | reverse complement strand
CCCCTCATAACAACGATGCGGTAGAAAGTGGGACGCTACAATTGATACGCTCAGGGCTACCCTGTATGCCATTCCATCCCCATCCTTCCGGTTGTCGTTGTCAGGAGGAATAACGATCCTGCGGTATTATCCTCCGGCCTCACTAAAACCGTCCCCTTAGCGGGAAACAGAAATTTCCCAATTCCCGTGGAAAGGCCCGGTACCACTTTTACAAGATTCGTACCCAGAGTGATACCCCTACCATCACGGGGAGGCCGTATCCGTCAGCCGGACCGGTACAATAATAGGATTCTCACCCACAATCGGATCAAGGGAAAATCTAACGGTCGGTTGGTTTGACGCTATTACTTAGATTGGCCCCGTTCTACAGGTCAGGAAACGACCGTAGAATAGTCTAACATGTTGATGCTCTTGAGTTTGACCGTATCGGAAGCGTGGGCCAGACCCGGGATGAAGGGGGGAAACTCCGCCGCCTACTTCGTGGTACAGAACGACTCCGATAGACCCGACACCCTGTACGCCGCCTCGGTTGTAGAGGACATAGCCCGTAAGGTTGAGATACACGAGACCTACGACGCCGGCAACGGAAAGCTGGGGATGAGACACGTTCCCTTCGTGGTCGTACCGGCCAAGGGGAAACTTATTTTCAAGCCCGGAGGCTACCACGTTATGCTCATAGGTTTGAAGGAGACCCTATCGGAGGGCAAAACCTTCACTCTGGTGTTGCACTTCAAACGGGCTGGAAAGGTGGTCGTTAAGGACGTTAAGGTACTGATAAGTCCGCCCGGGGAATAGGACGGGATGGCGACCGATAGGCTGCGGAGGGAGGTACTGGACTTAGTCGCCGGATACTGCTCCACGTCTATCGGTGAGAGTACCATCTATTCGTTAGAACCGGACTACTCCCGTGCCCGGGCCGACCTCAACGACATCTCCGCCGTACTGCTGGAGTACGAGAGGGGGATGTCCCTCAGCTTCCCGGCGATACCGGATTTAGGGGAAGTATTCACCTACCTTGAAAGGTACGGTACCCTGAACGGTGAGAAGCTCTTCACAGTAGCTCGGTTCGTTGATAAGGTGCTCGCCCTGAGGGAGAGGATACACTCCAACAGGTTGGCCCGCCACCTCAACGTTCCCACCCATCTCGTAAGGCTCTCCCGGGAGATAAAGGAGAACCTGACACCTTCGGGCGAGGTGCGTACGGACAGACACTCCACCCTTTCGGACCTGATAAGGAGGAGAAACGAGGTACGGGAAAGGCTCCTGAGCCTGTACTCAGACCTGATAAGACGTCACTACGACAAGCTCCGGGAGAAACAGCCCGTGATGAAGGGGGGGCGCCTGTCCTTAGCCGTCATATCCAACTACAGGATTGACGGAATAGTGCACGGCTTCTCCGCCACGACGGAGACCATATTCGTTGAGCCTTACGAGGTAGTACCCGTCCAGAACACTCTGGTACAGGTGGAGGATCAGATAAGGGAGTACGAGAGTCGCGTAGTTAAGTCTCTGGCCAACAGGGTGATCCGGAGTATGGACCTGCTCCGCCGTCTCCACCTAAACGTTGGCAGGCTTGACAGTATCTTCGCCCGGGCCCGCTTTGCCCTTGACTTCAAGGCCGTTATACCGAAGTTCGGGAGGGCCCTCCGTCTTAAGGGGGCTAAGGAGCCAATTCTCTACCGGGTTAAGAGGGGTAAGGTCGTACCCCTTGACCTCACCATGGAGCGTAAGGCCCTCCTCATAACAGGACCCAACGCCGGGGGTAAGACCGTCGCCCTCCGTACCGTGGCCTTCGCCGTACTTATGGCCTCAATGGGGATACCCGTCCCCGCCGAGGAGGTGGAGGTCCCGGAGGGGGCCCGGGTGCATATGTTGGGGTTTGAGACGGGTACGGACGTGAGATCCGGCCTCTCCAGCTTCACGGCGGAGCTTCAGGGCCTGAGGGAGATAGTTGCCAGAGCGGAGGTTGGGGACGTCGTGCTTTTTGACGAGGTCTTCGCCTCAACCGACCCCGACGAAGCGTCGGCTCTGGCCTACAGCATAGCCAAGTACTTCAGCGATAGAGGGGTGCATATCCTTATGAGCACCCACTTCTCTACTTTGAAGCTGCTTGCCAAGACCTCGGACTTCTTCTCCGTCTCCACGGTTGACGGCTACCGCCTCGTCGTCGGAAAGGTGGGAGAGAGCGGTGGGCTCCGTACCGCCAGAGCCTTCCTGCCCCCGGAGGTTATATCCTACGCCGAGGAGGTCCTGCGGCAGGTCCCCTCCTACGTCGTGCGTCTGAAGGAGGAGTACGAGAGGAAACTGCGGAAGTTGGATAAGGAGAGGGAGGAGGTAAGGGAGGCCCTAAAAAAGGTAAGGGCGGCCCTATCCGGTAGGGGAAAGGTGGAGGAGATATACCGGACGGTAAATGAGGTGGCTCCGCGCAAAGAAGTAAGGGAGGGGGAGGAGTACTTCGTCAAGTCCTTAGGACTGACGGGTAAGGTGTTGAAAGTGGAAGGGGAAAAGGTAAAGGTGAAGGTCAGGAACTTCGTGGTGGAGGTCAGGAGGGAGGACCTCCTTTAAAGTGGCGGCACCATCGTCTTAAGGGACAGCTTTCGCACCTCGGCTTAGGTCCGCAGTACCTCTTGCCCAGCTCGTCCAGTAGGGCGTGCATCTCTTTCAGGTAGTACAGGTCTCCGTTTAGGTAAAGGAGATTTCGCAGCTCCCCGTCCCTCATCCTACGACCGAAGAAGCGTTGGGCCCATCTGCGTGTGTAGTTGTCCAGAACGAAGGTGGGGACGTCGTAGGCGTACAGGAGTATAACGTCGGCCGTCTCCTCCCCTATGCCATAAACCTTCAGCAGGTCCTCACGTCCCGGCACATCCACGGACGAGAGGAGGGAGCTCAACTCCCTCAAGGTCCTGACTTTACGGCGCACGTAGACCGCCGGTCTAAGGAGGGAGTGGAGGAGGTTGTCCGGTGTCGTCGCCAGAGACTTCAGGTTCCCTATTCCGGCCTCTTCAAGGTTCCTTAGAGCCCTCTCCACGTTCTTCCAGAGGGTCCCCTGCGTCAGAACCGCCCCGATCACGACCTCATCCCGGAAGTTCCCCCCCTTCCATATACGGGGCCACCAACCCTGCGGACCGAAGTGGCACAGCAGCCTTAGAAATACCCGCTCTACGTCAGACCTCACCCTCTCCGCTTCTCATACTCTTCAGGTACCGGGCCACCGGGTCCGGGAGGAAGTTGGATACGTCTCCCCCCAGGGAGAAGATCTCCTTGACGAAGGAGGAGGAGAGGTACGCGTACTTCTCGGAGGATAGCAGGAATATCGTCTCCAGCTCCGGGTACAGCTTCTTGTTCATCCACGCCATCTTCATCTCGTACTCGTAGTCCGACACCGCCCTTATCCCCCTTATCACCACCCTTATACCCTCCTCTCTGGCGAACTCCACCAACAGCTTACAGAAACCCTTTACCTCAACGTTGGGTAGATGAGACACACTCTGCCTGACCAGCTCTATCCGAACGTCTTGAGGGAGGAGGGGGGTCTTATGGCGGGGCTCGGCGACCCCTATTAGCACCCTGTCAAACAGGCGGGACGCCCTCTCAACTATGTCAAGGTGGCCTAAGGTGAAGGGGTCAAAGGTTCCGGGATAGAGGGCAGCCCTGTGCATACTACTCCTCCACCGCAGATAGCTCGGTTATGTAGGGGAGGTTGCGGTACTTCTCGTAGGCGTCAAGGCCGTATCCGACCAGGAAGACCGGTGGCACCTCAAACCCCACGTAGTGCGCCTTAAACTCCACCTTCCTCTGACTCGGCTTGTCAAGGAGGACGACCGTCTTCAGGGAGGCGGGGTTCCGATCCTGAAGCATACGAACTATGTAGGAGAGGGTAAGGCCCGTATCCAGAATGTCCTCCACTATCAGCACGTGCTCCCCTTCAACGGGATGGTCAAGGTCCTTTATGAGCCGGACCTCGCCGCTGCTCTCCGTACGCTCCCCGTAGCTGGATACGGCTAAGAAATCCACCTTCACGGGGATCCGAAGGTGCCTTATGAGGTCGGCTAAGAAGATGAAGGCTCCCTTCAGAACCCCTACCAACAGGACCTCTTTACCGGCGTAGTCCCTGTTTATCTCTTCCGCCAGCTCCTTTACCCTGCTTTTGATCTCCCCTTCGTCTATACGGAAGGCCATAGAGGGTATTCTACCCTCGGAAGCTGGGTGGCTCGCAGCAGGGCGGTAGCCTTTCCCCTTTATAATAGCGTCCTCGGGCCAGCGTAGCTCAACCGGCAGAGCGGCGCATTCGTAATGCGCAGGTTGTGGGTTCGAGTCCCACCGCTGGCTCTTCATTAATCAACAGAGGGTGTATTTTCAAGGTGCGTTTTGAGACTTCTGAAATGTTAGAGGTGTTCCCGACCCCTTGTTCGGATGTAGTCCCGCTTATCGTGCTAAGCGTAGGGGTACGATATCGGCCGAACGTGTAGCGAACACGGTATCACTTTCGTGAGATTTATACCCAAAGTGATACCCCCATTTCCCTTTACCATCCACTACCGTGCTACGGCCCGAAATTTCTAAGGGTCGGGCCTTCTCCGCTCCATTACGTCCATGACCTGCGGTTCTGCCTATCCTTTCCACACTCCGTCCGACAACCTTAATAGCTTTGGAAGATAACACCATATAAACGACGTAGAGCGGAAGGGAATATTCTCCTCAGGTTGAAATTCGTACCGGCGACCGTATAATACGGGACTCATGAAGGTAGAGAAAGGCAAAGTGGTAACCTTCCACTACGTCCTTAAAGATAAGGAGACGGGTGAGGTGCTGGAGAACAGCAAAGAGCACGGCGAGCCCATGACGGTCTTAGTGGGTAGCCAGAGGATCATCCCTGCCCTTGAGGATAAGATGGTGGGGATGGAGGCGGGGGAGAAGAGGGATATAGAGCTGAAGGCCGAAGAGGCTTACGGACCTAAGAGGGACGAGCTCCTTCAGGTGGTGCCGAGGGAGCTGTTCGGAGATATGGAGCTGGAGAGGGGTATGGTACTCCAGGCCGACACTCCCGAGGGGCCCATCCAGATGGTGGTACTCTCCGCCAACGACCACGAGGTCATAGTTGATATGAACCATCCCCTCGCCGGTAAGGACCTCATCTTTGAGATAGAGGTTCTGAACGTCAGGGAGGCCACACCCGAGGAGCTGGAGCACGGCCACGCTCACGGAGAGGGGGAGCATCACCACTGAAAGGTATGAGGAGGTGGTTCCTCGTAGCGGCCCTTATAACGTTGGGGTGTCGGTACAGAGGGCTCCCCGAAGGTTTCTTCGTATATCCTATAGGGAAAGGGGTGGTCTGGTACTACGAGGAGGACGTTCCGCCCGACTACCCCGACTCCCTTCCCATACCCCTGGACTCCATAGTCGTCCTGAAGGATACCACCCTGACCGTTGAGGGCACGGCGAATGGGGGTCGTGAGGAGGTTCCGGCGTGGAGGGTGTATAAGAGGCACGAGAGCTCCTACGCTGGACTCGTCGTGGATACCAACACGGTGTTCTTTCACGCCTCCTTCATAAAAGAGTGGCTTCCCACGAAGGGGCTGTTCCCCGACAGCATACCGTACGGAAGTCAGATGATCTACTTCGTATACGAGGAGGACAGCGTTCTGGTGAGCTGGCTCCCTCTGTACGTTAGACCGGGTACGGAGTGGTTGATGACGAAGAGTAGAGGGAAGATCATAATCGGCTCCGACACCTGCTCCCTGACCCTTGACATATGGGGGAAGGCACAGGGGTACGAGGACGTGTCCTACGAGGCGACTACCGACAGGTTCAGGGGACGGAAGGAGTACCCAAAGTCCATAAGGGTGGATTACTTCATAAAGGGAGGAGTGTGCAGCTTAGGAGTTGAAATAACCCTCCTGAAGATATGGTGGAAGAGCGGGATAGGTCCGGTGAAGAACGTGGCCATAACCTCCTCGGACAGTCTGGTCACTTATCTCGTAGGCTTCAAACCCTGAGCGGCGAAGTCTTCCGTAAGTCCTTCCACCTGGTAGCCTTCTTTTACGCTCTGGTCTTGTACCTACTCTCCGACCCCCTCATAACGTGGGGCTCCGCCCTCTACGTAGGGGTCCTTGACGGGGCCCGCCTCATCCTACCCCAATACCGTGCCCTATTCGTGAAACTTGAGGGACTCACGGGTCGCTTCATGCGGGACAGAGAGAGGAGGGAGATAAGCGACGCCACGCGCATGACTCTGGGGGTGGCCCTATCCCTTACCCTGTTCGGGAAGTGGGCCCTCGTCGGGTTGGCCGTATCAATCCCGGGGGACGCTCTGGCCTCTTTAGTGGGAAAGACGGTGGGAGGTCCGAGACTACAAAACGGTAAGAGCCTGTCCGGATACGTTGCCTTCGTACTCTGGAGCGTGGCCGTGGGTCTGGCCTTAGGGAGACCGGTTGAACTCCTCGCCGTGGGGGTGGTCGTGGGAGCCGTGGAACTCCTCCCCCTCCGATGGGAGAACACCGTACTGGCGGTCGTGTCCTCGTCTCTGGCGGCCATCCTGTTAGGGGGTCCCAAATCCTGACACATAAAGTCAAGATTCAGCCGTAGAATATCCTCTATGGCACAGGAAGTCAAGAAGCTGGAGAAACCGCAGCTGGAGTTTGACTACAGCAAGTACGGCTTTAAAGACGAGATAGAGTACAAGTACATCGGGAAGCCCGGCCTCTCCCGGGAGCTCGTGGAGGAGATCTCCCACATAAAGGGGGAGCCGGATTGGATGCGGGAGATACGGCTTAAGGCCTACGATGCCTTCGTGCGTATGCCCATGCCCAAGTGGGGACCGGACCTCTCCGAGGTGGAGAGGATGTTTGACAGGATCGTCTATTACGCGTCCCCCACGGATCCCAACCGAAAGGCCCGCAGCTGGGAGGACGTACCCGACTCCATCAAGAGGACGTTTGAGAGGTTGGGCGTGCCGGAGGCGGAGAGGAAATGGTTGGCGGGGTTGGGCGCCCAGTACGACAGCGAGGTCGTCTATCACAGGATAAGGGAGGACCTGGAGAAGAAGGGGGTCATCTTCGTGGATATGGACACGGCCGTGCGGGAGTACCCGGATCTGGTCAGGGAGTACTTCGGTACCGTCGTTCCCTACGCTGACAACAAGTTCGCTGCCCTGAATACGGCCGTGTGGTCGGGAGGGTCCTTCGTGTACGTACCCGCGGGCGTTGAGGTGGATTTCCCCCTTCAGGCTTACTTCCGCATAAATCTGGAGAACTTCGGCCAGTTTGAGAGGACTCTTATAATCGTTGAGGAGGGGGCGAAGGTGCATTACATTGAGGGTTGTACCGCCCCCATCTACTCCTCCGGTTCTCTTCACTCCGCCGTCGTTGAGGTGATAGCCAAGAGAGGGTCCCACGTCCGATACACCACCATCCAGAACTGGGCGAAGCACATCTACAATCTGGTAACGAAGAGGGCCGTCGCTTACAGGGACGCCTTCGTGGAGTGGGTCAACGGTGAGCTGGGGTCCAAGGTCACGATGAAGTACCCCGGTGCCATTCTCAAGGAGCCGGGGGCGAGAATGGAGCTCCTTACGGTATCCTACGCCGGTAAGGGTCAGATTCAGGACAGCGGAGCCAAGGCCATTCACTTAGCCCCCTACACCACCTCCACCATAACCTCCAAGTCCATATCCAAGGACGGTGGTAGGGCATCCTACAGAGGACTGCTCAAGGTGGTAAAGGGCGCCCATCACGTGAAATCCACCGTACAGTGCGACGCTCTGCTCCTTGACCCCCACTCCCGGACGGACACTTACCCTTACATAGAGGTTGAGGAGGAGAACGTGCATATCGGACACGAGGCCACCGTTGGGAAGATCGGCTCCGACCAGCTCTTCTACCTGATGAGCAGGGGCCTGTCCGAGCCGGAGGCTTACACGCTGATAGTGTTGGGTTTCATAGAGCCCTTTACCAAGACCCTGCCCATGGAGTACGCCGTTGAGCTGAACCGACTGATAGAGCTGGAGATGGAGGGTAGCGTAGGGTAATC
>CAYYQD010000022.1:6927-24467 GCA_964473735.1 uncultured bacterium | reverse complement strand
ATAAATAATCGGGTTAAGTATTGACAACTGTATAATAACTTCCTATGCTGTGGATAGTCGTAGCAGGTACAAACGTGGGATCCGTTGAGAAAAGTATATCCGCCCTTGAAAAGAGTGGCGAATATAAGAGGAACCCGGTTTTAGCCGACAGCCTCGCCCGTCTTTACCTTGAGAGGTGTTCGTACAGGGCCTCTATATCCGACTGCGATAAGGCGGTGGCCATATACGACAAGTACGTGAAGGACTCCAACGTCAAAAAGGCCAAAGCCCTCATGAGGAAGGCGGAGATTCAGAAGGGTAGGGAGGAGTACGGTGGGGCCATGGCCACATACCGCGAAGCCATCAGTACCATAGGGAAGGGTACGAACTGGGAAAAGGGAGGTATGCTGGAGCTTACGAGGAACATAGACCTTCTTCTCTCCGCCGTTGGGAACTACTATCTAACGAAAGGGATGCTCGCCCTAAAAAGCGATAAATACACGGAGGCGGCCACCTACTTTGACGCGGCTATCAAATACCTGACTAAGGCCAAAGACGTGGGGCTTGACCTTGCAAGAGCCTACCACGGTAGGGGGGTGGCCTACTGCCGTTCCGGTAAAAGCGATGAGGCGATTGAGGACCTCCAGAGGGCCGTATCCCTGTTGCGAAAGCTATCCAAGGAGAACGCCGAGGATGAGGCCGTAGCCTACGAGTTAGGAAGGGCCCTTTACCACTTAGGGAACGCCTACCTGAAACAGGGAAAGTACGTGGAGGCCGCCCAAGCTTACGAAGAAGCCTCCGCTGCCTTCATGGGAATACCTCAGTGGCAGAGGAGCTCCAAGGTCGTTCTGGCGGTTGGACGTACGTACGTAAAGCGCGCGGAAGCGCTCCATAGGAGTGGGAAGTTCGGGGAAGCGGTAAATCTCTACAAAAAGGGGATAAAGCACCTCAAACTGGCCGGGAAGCTGTGCCGTAAGGAGCGAAAGTACTGCCCCACGAAAGGGGAGATCCGCTCCGCGAGTAAGCACCTGAAGCAGGCCAAAGGCAAAAAGGAATATAGGTGATGGAAAAGTGGCGCAAGATAATTGGATGGGTCCTGATAGCGATCTTCTTCGTGTATCTCTTCATGCTCTACGTGAACGTGTATATGGCAGCGTTATCCTCACCTTTGGTGGCCACCTTCCTGCTATCCTTCATAGGTTTCTACCTATTCGCTAACCGCCTCGTCTTCGGGTACTGGGGAGTAATATCCGCCGCTTCCCTTTACGATAGAGAGGGAGACGTTGATAGGGAAAAGGTAGCGAAGGCCACCAGCTACCCCCTCCGTACCTTACAGGACCTTACGGCCGTCTCCCTGCTATTGCTCTGGATCGCATCCCTTGAGCCGTTTAAGTATGCCCTCTACCTGGTGTTCTTTGTCCTCTTCCTCTTCACCGCTCTGGTAAAGACCAACATCATAGCCAACTTTGCCTTCGGTCCTTTCCTCTCGGCGGCTTTCTGGGGTGCCTTCATCCCCACCTTTATGGTCTTCATCCTTGAGATGTGGGCCAAACAAAAAGTATCCGGACTGTCAGAGCGGTCATAGGGAAGAAAGCCTGAAGCGATGGGGACTTGACCTGCCCGGGAATAAACGCACCTGCGCCCACATAGAGAGCCACCGGGGAGTTGCCTACCTCGTAGGGAGAACTGCGTGAAGGAGCCGAAAACCTTGAGATCCTCCGCCCACCCGCCGGCGTAACCCTCTTAGCGTACCTGAAGAAGCACCGCCTCCATCACGTGATAGAGGCCCTGCGGAACGTCGGGGTCGCCACCGAGCTGCTCAAACGGAGGGGTCGGGAAGGCAGACCTTACCCGTACGAGAAGCTCCCCAACGTGGCCTGCCGTTTTGTCCGTGGTGCCAGAGACGTTGAGAGTGAGGCCGGATTCGGAAGGGGGGCGCTCGCTTACTACGGCGAGAATAAGGACGGGGATGCCCGTTTCAGAGCCACATGGCTCTTGCCCACGATCGCCCTCTTTAAGATAGATATATCCGAGAAGGTGGATAAGCTTCTGGCCGCCTTCAAATAAAAGTGCCGGGGGCGGGACTTGAACCCGCACGGGCCGAAGCCCAGCGGATTTTGAATCCGCCGCGTCTGCCATTCCGCCACCCCGGCGGAGCGTGTATTTTAACCCCGAAGGGTACGAAGATACTCCGTGCGCACCCGTATAATTCCCGGAGAATGGCGAGTTTGAGAGTCGGCTCCGTAATACGGTACGAAGGTAGGGAGTACATCGTGCTTGACTTCCAGCATATCCACAAAGGACGCGGAGGTGCAACGGTCTCCGCAAAGCTCAAAGACATCAACACCGGCAGGGTCCAGACCTTCACCATCCGGGATCTGGATAGCGTTGAGTTCGTCATGGTGGAGAGGAAACCGGCCATCTTCTCCTACAGGGACGGAGACTTCTACCACTTCCTTGACGCAGAGACCTACGAGGATATAACCTTCTCCAGGGAGGACTTAGGGGAGACGGTAGATTACCTCAAGGAGGGACTGGAGGTCCAGATCCTGTACGCAGATAACCGACCCGTTACCGTAGAGCTTCCCACGGTCGTAGAGCTTCAGGTCGTGGATACCCCTCCGGGGGTGAGGGGGGATACGGTGAGCGGTGGGTCCAAGCCCGCCACTCTGGAGACGGGAAAGGTTATAAAGGTCCCCCTCTTCATAAATCCCGGGGACGTGGTAAAGGTGGATACCCGCACGGGTGAGTACGTAGGCAGGGTATAGTATGGCTGCCTCCAGGAAGGATAAGGGCTTCAATCTGGACCTCCTGCGGGAGATCATAGGCATATTTGAGGAGAGCAAGGTGGCTAAGATGGAGTTGTCCACGGAAGATTTCAAGCTCAAACTATCCAAGTACCCCGACGCTGCTCCGCCACCGCCACCCGCACCTACCCCTACCGAGATCCCCAAACCCGAGAGCGCGACGAAGCAGAAGGAGAAGGAGGAGGAGAACGTTCATTATATAAAGGCGCCCATGGTGGGCACCTTCTACAGGGCTCCCGCTCCCGGTGCTGAGCCCTTCGTAAAGGAGGGAGATAGGGTCCGTAAAGGGGACGTCGTCTGCATCATAGAGGCCATGAAGATAATGAACGAGATAAAGTCGGACGTGGACGGTGTTATAGAGGAGGTCCTGGTGGAAAACGCCCACCCCGTGGAGTACGGGCAGCCCTTGTTTAAGGTACGACTGGTATGAACGAGGGAGGTGAACGGAGGCTGAGGTTCCGTCAGAGGTTTTTAGCGGGGGTAGTCGTTTTAGCTCCCCTCTTCGTAACGGCGTGGGTAGTCGTATTCATAACCAACTTCATCGCCGGATGGCTGGCCCGTCTCCTATCCCGCGTACTTGAACCTATCCCCTACGTTTTTCTACTCATCCCATCCCTCCTCATCCTCGTGGGTGTAATATACGTCGTCGGGTGGTTCGCCACCACCTACTTCGGTAAGGCCATATTTGACTTTATGGACGAAGTATTTATGAGCATCCCCGTGCTGCAGCACATATACCGTATCACCAAAGATACCATAAACGCCGTTTATAGCATACCGAGGAAGGTAGCCTTCCGTAAAGTGGTCTGGGTGAGGGTGGGAGACGGTAAGCGTATGCTGGGCTTAGTTACGGACGAGACGGAAGAGGAGTACGTAGTGTTTCTGCCATCAACCCCTAACCCCACCACGGGGTTTCTCCTGCTGGTTTCAAAGGGTAAGGTAAAAGAGGCGCGTATGAGCGTGGAGGACGCGCTTAAGGCCCTTATATCCGGAGGATTGATAAATGTTTTTCAAGAGGGACGAGCTGAAGGATCTCCTTAACGACCTCAAAAAGCACGCCGAGAGGGATAAGGAGCTTTTAGACCTCTTAAAGGGAGTGTATCGCCTATCCACGAAGACGACCGAGGAGGTGATGCGTCCCCGTGTGGATGTGATCATGGTGTCGGAGGACGACACCCTCATGGACCTGGTGGAGAAGTTCAAGGAACACAGGTACTCCAAGTACCCCGTTCTATCCTCCGAAGGGGACAGGATCGTTGGGGTCGCCCACATAAAGGACGTCTTCTTCCATATGAACGAAGACCTTAGCGCCGTACCCGTTTCACGAATAAGGAGGGACGCCCTGTTCGTACCCGGAGCGCAGAGCTGCTACAGGACTCTCAAGAGCATGCAGCAGGAAAGGGTATCCATGGGTATGGTCGTGGACGAGTACGGGAGCGTGATCGGGATAGTGACCATAGAGGACCTCCTTGAGGAGATAGTGGGCGAGATATACGAGGAACACGACCTCAAGGAGGAGAAGTACGAGCCTCTGGAGGACGGGAGTTTTCTGGTAAACGCCCGCATATCCATAAGCGAGCTGGAGGAGATCCTGGGTGTAGACCTCGGTGAGACGGAGAGCACCAGTGTGGCCGGCCTGATCATAGAGAAGTTCGGGGGACTCCCGAAGGAGGGGGACGTGGTGAAGGTGAACGGTCTTGAGATGGAGGTCAAGGAGGTCACGCCCCAGAGGATACTCAGCGTCGTCGTCCGCAGGGTCGGGGGAGAGGGATGAGGGGGATAACCGTATCGTTAAGCGAGGTGGTAAAGGACTTCCCGTACGACCTCCACGTCCTCTATGGGGACAGACTCCTATCCAGAAAGAGGTTAAATTCTCCCGACCTGAACCGTCCCGGCCTCCTGTTGGCGGGCTTCACCCGTGAGTTCTCAAGGGAGAGGATACAGATACTGGGATTAACGGAGAGGGCCTACCTGCTCCACACCTTACACCGTAAGGGCAGGAAGGGCACTTTAAAGGTCCTTGAGATACTGTTCTCCAGGAGGGTACCGGCCGTTATCCTGACCAGCGGAGATAGGAAGCTCCCCAGCCGCCTCCTTACGGCGATTCTGGAGATGGCCGAGAAGTACAGGACCCCCGTGCTCTCAACCACTCTAAAGACCCCCCGTTTTATGGCTCTGATGTCGGACAGGCTCTTCTATCTGCTCGCCCCCCGGGAGACCCTTCACGGCGTAATGGTTGAGATCCACGGTGTGGGAGTACTCATAACGGGGAAACCGGGGATAGGAAAGAGCGAGACCGCCCTTGAGCTCATAAGGAGAGGCCATAGGTTCGTAGCCGACGATATGGTTATGGTGAAGAGGTACCCGCCCAACTCCTTACTGGCCGAGCCTCCATCGGCCAGAGAAGATATGACCTTCTTCATTCACATACGGGGTATAGGGACCATATACGTACCCCATTACTTCGGGGTCAGTGCCATAAGACGCTCCTATCCACTACACATCGTGGTAGCCCTATCGGAGGAGGAGCGACCCGTGGAGAAGACGGAGATACTCGGAATACCCCTGCCGAAGTACAGCGTTAAGGTGCACCCACTGAAGGCCACAGCCACGGTCGTGGAGAGCATGGCCCTGCATTACAAAGCCAACGTTCTGAAGGACATAATAAGGCTTCCGGACTTTGCGAAGCTGCTGGAAGATCGCCTCAAGAGAACCCCAAAGGGGTAGGGTCTCCGTTATAGAAAACCCACTTTCGGATACCGGAGGCTTTCAACCAAACGGCGGAATTACGGGGAGGTTTGAACGTAATACCCTACAGGCTCAATCTCACATCTTCCACCGGAAGTAGGTACGTGTGAATTCTCCGTCCCATCTGAAAGCGATACTGAAGACATCACCGGACCTGGGCGTCCAACCCAGAGGCCAGTTGTTGCACTCAAAGGAGGAGCAGAGGGTTCTACCGTTATGTATAACTTCAAGGTAGAAAAGGAGAAGGTCCCCCACCGTATCCCCCACGTTCACGCTCTCCTGTAGGTTAAGCCCCCTTCCGTACCTCCAGTCGCCCACCTCACGAACCTCCATGGGAGGTGGGCCATCTATCGGGAAGAGGTCACCCACTATAACCCCGTGAAGGTGGCGAAGGACGTCCTCCTTGACCGTCTCGTCCTCCAGGTCCTCCAACCTGACGCTCCCGACCCTTAAAGCTCCACCGTTGGGTATAACCACCCCGGGGCGGTACGGCAGGTTATCTATCACGTAAAGGGATTCGTCGTAGAGTAGAGGCCCATAAAAGTCGTGAATGACGACATCTACGGGCTCCCCGGGGGAGAACTTGAGGGCGTCGGCCTTTACCACCTTAACGTTGCTGTACTTACCCAACCTCTCCTTCAGCACCTCGTAGGCGTAGGGGTTCCGCTCAACGGCAAAGACCTTCTTCGCCCCCAGCTCTAAAGCCAGAAGGCTGAACTCCCCGAAGCCTGCCCCCACCTCAACCACCACCCCACCCCTTATCGCCCCCTCGTGCCTCTCTATAAGCTCCCTCCAGACTCTCCTGCGGTTCTCATCGTCGTATATGCCCACGAAGGCGAGGAAGTCGCTTAAAGCGGAGTACTTCTTAAAAGGAAGCTGGTTGAGGATCTCCACGGCAGGTACGGGGGGCCGTACGGCCCCCTTATATCACTTCTCCACGAACTCTATACCTAAGAGCTTTATGAACTCCCTCATCCACTTGGGATGGGCGGGCCATGCCGGAGCCGTGACCAGATTGCCATCTACTACGGCGTCGTCCATGCGCACCTCAACGTACTCCGCACCGGCGTTCACTATGTCGGGTGAAACGGCGGGATAACACGTGGCCTTCTTGCCCTTCAGGGCGCCGGGTATGGAGGCGAGCACCAGAGGACCGTGGCATATCGCGGCGATGGGTTTGTTAGCATCCACGAAGTGCTTAACGATCTCGCGCACGCGGGGGTTGAGGCGGATGTACTCGGGGGCGCGCCCACCGGGGAGGACGAGGCCATCGTAGTCCTCGGGATTCACCTTATCAAAGTCCTTCGTCAGGGTGAAGTAGTGCCCCGGCTTCTCGCTGTAGGTCTGCTCTCCGGTGAAATCGTGCACGGCCGTTATAACGCGCTCTCCGGCCTTCTTATCGGGGCACACGGCGTCCACCTTTACCCCCACCATCAGCAGCATCTGGAAGGGGACCATAGTCTCGTAATCCTCCGCGTAATCTCCCGCTATGAGTAGGACCTTCTTTGCCATGGTTCCAACATTATAAGGGCGTAAGGCACCCCGGGCCGCCTCGTTGCGAGCCTCCCGCTTACTCCTTCCCGTACCCTCTCCTATGAGGAGACCGTCGGAGTATATCCGGGCCCTGAACCCTCCCCTGACGGAGTGGTACCTGACCTTTACCTTCCCCCTTTTCTCCTTCAACAGCTCCTGCCAGTAATTCCTGAACTCGGGATACAGAGCACGGAGGAGGGGCCATACTTCCCTATCTAAGGCTACGAATATCCTATCCACCGGGAAGTGCAGGTACAGGACCCCCAGTATGGCCTCAAACATGGTAGCGTAGGAGTACTCGCTGCGGGCATCTTCCTCCGCTATCAGATAACCGTCTATTCCTAAGGCCTTCACCACCAGATACAACGCGTAGTTGCTCTTGTAGTCCGCCGCTAAGGTGCTTATCTCCTCCTCGTCCATACCCATGGAGAAGAGGCGGGATACGACCCACAGGTTCAGTACGGCGTCCCCCAAAGTGGCCAGACGGAAGAAGTCCCCGTTCCCCATGCTCTTATGCACCAGAGCCTTCCTGCGAACCCTCTCCGGTAGCCCGTTGAACAGGGATAGGAGACCGATACCCTCCTCCATCCGTCAGTAGGCCGTACTCTTACTCTCCTCCGACTTTACACCTTCATAGAGGCCTACGAAGTACTCCTTGAGGTCCTCAAAGGTTCCGGCCAGTCCGTCAAAGAACTCCTCTGCCTCCACCTGATCCGCATCCTTAAGGCGGTTGTAGATGTTGGCTACGTTCAGGTTGTAGAGGGGAATGAGGGTGTTCAGGACCTTGAACCTCTGACGGGGCATCCTGTGGAAGGTAACGGCGTACCTATAGACCGTCCTCGCCCACGTCTCGTTGGGGATCAGAAACTTCGTAGGGTCGTCGGCGTGATATAGGGACTCGTAGACCTCGTAATCCTCGGGCTCCAGAATGTTCCTCCAAAGGGCGCCGAAGTTCTCGTACCCCAGCTTGAAGTAGTCTATCAGGGCCACAACGTCTATATCAAAGGCCGGAGGGTCCTCACCGGCGAACTCTCCCAATATAGGGACATCCTCCGAGCCTCTTACCCCAAGCCAGTAGTTTTCGTACTCGTCTAAAAGGTTGAATATGGTCCCCACCACCTGAAGGAACATGGCGGATAGGTGCTTGGCCGGGTCCTTCACGTCGTGTATCTTGGCTCCCAGCCGGGCCTGTGCTATACGGAACCCTCCGGTTATGGCGTTAACGGTCATCCAGATGTCTATACCGAAGCGGGCCACGTCGGTCTCCCACACGTCCTGATGGGCGTAGTAGTAGGCTAACCGCGCTGATACACCGAAATCTCCGCCTATAGGCTGTCGTATCCTCTTCCCGAAAAGGGCCCGGGTCAACGGGTAGGCTATGGTGTTGGTTATGGTGCCGTCGTACTTGTAGCGGTTGTAGTAGGGGGTGACGTAGTCGTACCCCCCGAATATGGGGGTCAGGACGTTCCTGACCCATTCGGGGGTTATGGAGCGAAGGTCCGCGTCAAACAGGGCTATGCCCTGCGCCCCTAAGAACTTGGCCGCCTCAAATACGGCCCTGAGGGCGGATCCCTTCCCGGGCAGTCCCCTGTATATGGCCACTATCTTCTCGTGCTCGTAGTCGGAGAGGTCTACGGACTGGGCCACCTCGCGGGTGTCGTCGGTGGATCCCCCGTCGGACACGAAGAGCAGGGCCTTCTTGTCTGGGAAGTACATGTGCAACCCCTGACACACGGTCCTTATGACCTTCCGGACCGTGTTGGCGTTCATGTAGGTCGGTATGCCCACCACTATGTCCGCGTCCCCTAACACCTCCAGCTTCCGTATGGTGGGCTGTCTCAAAGCCGTTAGAAACCTCATTTTTTACCCTCAACGTACATAAGCAAGACGTCCGCGACGTTCGTACCCGTGGGCCCCGTCCTCACGTGAGTACCCATCGCCCTGTGGAAGGCGTAGGAGTCGTTCTCGTTGAGGAAGGCCTCCATATTCAGGCCCTCCCGCAGGGCCCTATCCCTGTCGGCGTCGCTAACTACCGCCCCGGCAACGTCCGTGGGGCCGTCTATACCGTCCGTTCCGGCACTCAAGAGTATAATTCTAAAGTCTTCCTCCATCTCCTTCAAGAAGGCTAAGGCCAGCTCCTGATTTCTCCCCCCTTTCCCCTTTCCCCTCACGGTGACCGTGGTCTCCCCCCCGAAGATTAGGAGGACTGGCGGTGAGAACGGCTCCCTGTATAGGGCCACGTGCCTGGCCAGAGAGTACAGAACCCGGGCCACCTCCCTCGCCTCCCCCTGAAGGGTATCCGTCATTATACGGGCCCTCAGACCTATCCCCCGTGCGGCTTCCCTAATGGCGAGGAGGGCCGTGCGGTTGTTTCCGATCAGCAGGTGGTGTATCCGCGGAGAGGGGGTCTTCGGCGTCTCCGGAATCTCCCCCTCAACCCCGGCCGAGATCACCCTCCGTACGCTCTCCGGTAGCCTATCCCACACGCCGTACTCCCTCAACAGGCCGTACACCTCCTCGTAGGTCGTAGGGTCTGGATAGAAGGGGCCCGAGCCTATGGAGGAGAGGTCGTCCCCGACAACGTCGGAGAGGACCAGTACGTATCCCCTGGCTTCGGTCATCTCGGACAGCCTCCCCCCCTTAACCTCGGAGAGGTGCTTCCTCACGGCGTTTATTTTCCTTATATCCATGCCCGATTTCAGGAGCAGGTCCGTGGTGGCCATCAGGTCCTCAAGGGTTATGGGGGGTATGGGCTTCTCCAGTAGGGCCGACGTCCCACCGGACAGCAGGTATATAAAACGGTCCTCCCGTCCGAGGCTCTTAAGGTAGGCGACGAGCCTCTCCGTAGCCTCAACGTTCTCCCGGGAGGGTAGGGGATGGGTCCCGTAGTAAAACTCTATCCTTCTACCTTTACCCACCTCTCCACCCTTCACACCTATTACGACCCCTCCCACGATCCTGTCCCTCAGTACGCTCACAACCTCGTTGGCCATCCTCACGGAGGCCTTGCCGCTACCTAAGACGTGCACACCGCCCCTGAACCTGAAGCGACCCACCTTTATAAAGGGCCCGAATATTCCTACGCTCATCCTGACCAGGTTCTCGGGAAGTACGGCCGATACCCCGGCTAAGAAGAGGTCCGTAAGGGTCTCCTTCGTTATCAAATTCACCCTCCGACCTTTAGAAAGTAGGACAGGATAGCGACGGCCGAGCTCGTAACCCCCAAGATGGACCACCAACCCAGCCTCTTACGGTACAGGATGGATACGGAGAGATAAACGACTATGGGGGCCGAGGCCCAGACGACCGGACCGAGGCGAAGGTTGAACAGCGACAGCACTATGCCGATGGACACCAGAGTTAAAGGTACCTTACTCATGGGAAACGAAAGGAAGGAGGCGCTCAACGTAGCGGGCCAGAACGTCCGCTTCAAAGTTCAGCGGATCCCCCTCACTGCGGCTACTTAGAGCGGTTATCCCCAGCGTGTGTGGTATGAGACGTACCCTGAAGGTGCGCCCGGAAACGGAGTTGACTGTTAGACTCGTTCCGTCAAGGGCTACGGAACCCTTCGGAGCCACGTACCTCTCCAGACCCTCCGGAGCCACGACCTCCCACTCCTTACCGTCCTCGCCGTAGTCCCACACCTTAAGGAGTCTGGCAACACCGTCCACGTGGCCCAGAACTATGTGCCCGTCTATCCTATCCCCCACCTTGAGGGACCTCTCGTAGTTGCTGAGGTACCCCACGTCCAGCACCTCACCGAACTTGCTCCTCCTTAAGGTCTCGTCCGATAGGAAGAAGGTCCCCAACCTGTCCCTATACTCCTCAACGGTCAGACACACCCCATCAATGGCCACGGACTGGCCCAACCGTAAGTCTAAGTCCCTGTCAAACCTCCATATCACCCTTTTCCCCCTCTCCGTACTCTCAACCCTTACGACCTCGGCCCTCCCTTCAACTATGCCGGCGAACACCGAAGGTATTCTATACCTGTACGGGAAGGTTTTGTCCGGTTGTGGCGTCGCCTCCCCCATCCCGTGCAAACGCACGCTTCTTATCTCCGGATCCCTCCTTAGAATGGGGCGATGTTTCGCAGGCTAAAAGGTACTTTAAGCTTCAGGGGAAGAGGATTGCATACGGGGGAGATGGCGGAGGTGACCGTACGTCCGGCGGAGGAAGGATACACCTTCGTAAAGGATGGCGTCAGAGTACCCGCACTTTACGAGAACGTCTGCGACACCACCCGGAACACCTCCCTGTGCGCCGGGGAAGTGCGGATCATGACCGTTGAGCACCTGCTGTCGGCCCTGTACGGGTTGCGCGTGGTGGGGGCCGAGATAGAGGTATCCGGACCGGAGGTCCCGGCATTGGACGGCTCCGCCCTTGAGTTTGCCACGGCCATATACGAGGAATCCGAGGAAGCCGAGGGTCATCGCTACGTCCTGAAACTACCCGTGGAGTATTCCGAAGGTGGAGCGGAGATAAGGGGGATGCCCTACGATGGGCTACGGGTGTCCTACGCCATAGAGTACTCCTCACCGGTTAGGTACAGCGCTTTCATTGATGTGGAGATAACACCTGAGACGTACCTGAAGGAGATAGCCCCCGCCCGAACCTTCGCCTTTGAGGAGGAGGTGAAGGACCTGATAGCAAAAGGTCTGGCTCGGGGGGGAAGTTTGAACAACGCTCTGATTCTCACGGAGGACGGCCCTAAGAACGAGCGCGTTCCGGACGAGGCCGTACGCCATAAGGTCCTTGACTTTTTAGGGGACCTTGCCCTGACGGGAAAGAGAATAGACGGACACTACGTAGTCTTCAGAGGGGGACACTCCGCCCACACCTCCTTCGCACGGAAGCTGTACGAGGAGGGAATATGGGGTAGGGGGATGGACGTGAAGGAAATACTATCCCTCCTCCCCCACCGCTATCCCTTCCTTCTGGTGGATAGGATAATCCACATGGACGACAGGAGGATCGTGGGAGTAAAGAACGTCACGTTCAACGAGGACTTCTTCAACGGACACTTTCCCGAGGACCCCATAATGCCCGGAGTACTGCAGGTGGAAGCCTTAGCACAGGTGGCCGGTGTGGGTTTAGCCCACAAGCTAAGGGAGATGGGAAAGGGGGACGTCCTGCCTCTCTTTGCAGGCATAGAGAACGTCCGTTTCCGCAGGGTGGTAAGGCCGGGAGATACCCTGATTCTGGAGGCCACCCTCCTGAGGTTCGGGGGCAGGTTGGCCAAGGCGAGGGGTAGGGCCTTTGTGGATGGGGACCTGACCGCCGAGGCCGTTATGATAGCCACCTTCGTCCCGAGAGGGGGGACGTGAATCGTCCTTAGAATAGGGACGAGATGCTGGCATTGATAACGTTCGTCAAAGTTGAGGCGAACCCGGTGTGGTTTCCTATAAACGACAAACTCCGGTACGTGGTCGTGGCCCTGCATCTGACCTCCGACAGAAGTCTAAAGGGTAAGGTTAAGGTAAATCTGAAGTTCTCCTCCCGGGACAAGCAACCCTTCGTGGATAGCTTTGCGAACGACCTCAAAGGTTCAAAGGACGTCTTCCTGTTTTACGAGGGGGCGATACCGTGGGACGAATCGGACCTGAGCGGACAGGTGAAGCTCGGAAAAGAGACCTACACCTTCAGGAGTAAGGTCAGGGGATACGGTGAGCTTAAGACCTCTTCCCTTGTCCTCGCTTACCGAATATCCCACAACGACCCCTCCGCCCTGTTCAAGCGGGACAGCCTCTTTATAAGGCCGTGTTTCACCTGTATATTTTACGGGTACCTGAACTTCTACCTTGAGGCCCTATCCGACTCCTCCTTCATAATAACTGGAGCGATAACCCAAGGGGGTGAGGAGGTGGCCATAGTCCCTCCAAAGACCTTCAAACATACCGGGAAGTTGGCCGTGAGCCTGCCGATATGGGACCTGAAGGAGGGAGATTACTCCCTGAAGGTCAGTATCGTATCCCCCACGCTCGGAGAGGAGGTCACCTTCAACAGACCGTTCATAGTTTCCAAGTACGGGGACAACATAGCCTCCTTCATAGATTACATAGCGACCGAAGAGGAGCTGAGGGAGTTCCGACGTCTGACCGACCTACGCGAGAGGATAAACTTCCTGCGCAGGTTCTGGCAGAAACGGGGGGACGACTTCTACAGGGAGTTCCGACGCAGGGTGGTCTACGCCGACAGCGCCTTCTCAACCCCCAACCGTCTGGGGAGATATACGGACATGGGCAGGATATACATAAAACGGGGAAAGCCCGACGAGATAACGCAGGTGGACCTGAGCGAGGGTAGTCGCCCGTACATAAAGTGGGTATATTACACCGGGGGAGGATACACCTACTACTTCTACGACCCCATAGGAACCGGGGAGTACGTTCTGGTAAAGACCGACGATCCGGAGGAGCCCACCTTCAGATCCCGGAACGTAATGCCCTCTTTAGACTTTGACGAAGGGGGCGGCTGGGACGAATGAGGGTGTTCGTATCCACGGGGGAGAGGTCGGGGGACCAGAACGCCGCCTACGTCGTCAGACGCATAAGGGAGCGCTTTCCAGACATAACCTTCGTGGGAATGGGGGGAGAGGGCCTACGAAGTGCCGGGGTGGAGGTGATAGCGGATCCTTCGGACGTTGCCGTAGTGGGTTTTCAGGAGGCTCTGAGGAAGATAGGAAAGATAAACCGCCTCCGTTCCTTAGTACTGCGGGAGGCCTTAAAGAGCGACATCTTCTTAGCCGTGGATTTCCCCGGTTTTAACCTCCCCGTAGCCCTCAAGCTGAAGGAGTACGGCAGGAGGGTGATATACTACATCGCTCCGCAGGTCTGGGCGTGGGGGAAGTGGAGGGTAAGGCACTTAGCCCGCCTTGACGGGGTGATGGTGGTTCTGCCCTTTGAGGAGCCCTTTCTCAGGTCCTACGGGGTTAGGGCCTACTTCGTCGGGCACCCGGTCGCCTCCGTACGGGGTAGGGGGGCCTTCAGAGGGGACAGATTCACGGTAGGTTTCCTCCCCGGCTCCCGGGAGGACGAGGTCAGGAGGTTGCTACCGAGGATGGTGCGGATAGCCAGACAGATACGGGCGGAGAGGAAGGACGTCCGGTTCCTCTTCTCCCTGCCGGACGGGAGGGACCTGCCCCTTGAGGGGGCGGAGGGGGTAGTCGGAATGGGCAGAGAGGTTATAGCCTCAAGCGACGTCTTAGTCATGGCCTCTGGCACCGCCACCCTTGAGGCGGCCGTTGAGGGTAAGCCGGCTGTAGTTCTATACGCCCTGTCGGAGGTATCGTGGTGGTTGGGCAGATTTCTGGTTAAGACCCGGTGTATAAGCCTACCCAACATAATACTGGGGGAGAGGGTATATCCGGAGTACGTGCAGCACATAGACCCCCGCAAGGTAGCACGGGACGTATTGCACCTATACGAGACCAGGGAGGAGGTTGGGAGGAAGTTGATGAGGGTCAGGGAGGCCCTGAACGAGGACAGGGTAGCCCGGGCCTTCTCCCTCTTAGCCTACGGCTCCCGGTCACCTTACCACGGCCCTTCCCCCCCTCCAGATATACACCCCCGGCCTTAGGTGCAGGGTGAGCGTGCCGTTAACTTCTCCGTTGAAGACCTCCCTACCGTCGGTACCGTATACGACCACCCGGGTCGCTACGGGGGAGCGGAACGTGATGCTGCCGCGCCCCACCTCCCACGCTACGCGGGAGCACCCTCCTTTCTCGGACAAGGCCAGAGGGCAGAGGTCCAGCCTCGTAGGCACGAAGGAGGCGGTGTCGGGTAAAGTCCTTACGTTGACGGTCAGGGAGAGGGAGGAGAAGGTGAAGTCAGAAGGGGTTGAGGCTGAGAAGGTTAAGGTTCCTACCGTGGGAAGCGCGTCGGCCACACACCCTAACGCCGTCCCGCCCGTGTCCGTTACGGCTACGGAGTTGTAGGCTCCCGATCCGAAGCCGAAGGCGAAACCCCCGGCGATGGGGAGGACGTCGTACCCTTCGTCCCATCCGTAGTCAAGCCTCTTAGCCCATACCACATCCCCCGTGGCCGTCGTCCTGAGCATCAGGGCGTCGTAGGAGTCGTACCGGGCCGTTCCGGAGGCCACCACGCCTCCGTTGTAGGTTATCAGGCCGTAGAGCAGGTCCTCGTCCCCGTTGAAATCGTAGGAGCGCGCCCCCACGAAGGTCCCTCCAGTATCTACCCTGAGCAGGAGGGCGTCGGAGGAGCTGTAGGAGCCTATCTGCCCGGCTATATACACGTCTCCTCCCGATACGGCCATCCCGTACCCCTTTGACGGTACCCCTGCGTCGTAGGTCTGGAACCACCCGAGGGAGCCGTCGTATCCTATCTTTATGAGGAAGACTTTGGGGGAGGAGTAGTCGTAGAAACCCGTTATGAGGTAGCCTCCCGGGACCTCTACCGCAGCGTACGCCTTGTCAAGGCCGGATCCCCCCCACCTTACGGCCCACTCAACCCCTCCAGTTGAGTCCAGCTTTATGGCTATGGCGTCCCCTCCACCCACAGCGTAGGTGTATCCCGTGACGAGGAGACCGCCGTCGGACGTGGAGAGGACGTAGTGTCCCATGTCCGTACTTGACGTACCCAGAACGGAGCTCCACACGGGGTCTCCCGCGGAATCCACCTTCAGAGCCCACACGTTGTACCCCCCGCTCCAGGACTGCGTGTATCCGGCTAAGGCGTACCCGTCGGGCAGGTAGGCTATACCGTAGAGGTACTCGTGATCCGTATCCCAACCGTACCTCCGGGCCCAGAGCAGCTCCCCCGCACCGTCCAGAGATAGGAGGGCGCCGTCGTACTCGGACGTGGAGATCTTATAGCGGGCCGCCCGCAGGACGAACCCTCCACCGTGTCTCTGGACTAACATACTCGGGCCGTCAACCACGTCGGAGCCGGCGGAGTACCCCTTGGCGAAAGGGACAAAAGCGGATAGCACGAGCTGGAACATAGAGAGGATTTTAAGGATGGCCCCACTCACACCCGTCCCGAGCGACGATAGAATGTGGAAGTTGAAGGTTGAAAGACTCAGAGACCCCATCGGGAGCGTTGAGGACCTCCTTACCTTCGTCTTCCGCGTTTACTCTGGCACCGGAGGTAGGTATCCCGCTCTGGAGTGGGTTGACCGCAAGCCCGCTCCCGACGACTTCGCAGGCTTCAGGGAGGTGTATAGGCCCTTCTTAGAGTTCCGCCTACGGGAGGAGTTTGACGAGGTCTTCGTACTGCGCTCGGGGGAGGGGATAGCCGGGACGGTGGCCGTCGTATTCAACGTAAGGGGTAAGGGTGTCTGGTGGGTTCCCCCATGGCTTGAGGGGGAGGGGGTCGGTCTGGTGGAGTTCCTGATGGTGGATCCGGCGCTTAAAGGGAGAGGGTACGGCTCCCTCCTCCTGAATACGGCCCTGAATAGACTCCTATCCGCAGGCAAAGAGCCTTACGTCATAACCTTCCCCGACCTTGAGGCCTACGGATACTACCTGCGGAGGGGGTTCGTTGAGGTGTCCGAGTACGGGCGTTTCGTGGTGTTGAGGTGGCCCCCGAACCGGGAGGGAGGTACCGATCCGGAGACGCATTAGAAAAGTTGCAAATCATATCTCCAAAAAGTTGAATTTCATCTTTAGAATATTCGCACCATGAGGGAAGAAATCCGAAGGATCCTGAAGATGCTGGAAGAAGGACGCATAACGGCCGACGAGGCCGAGAGGCTCATAAAGGCCATAGAGGAGAGGGAAAGCGAAGGGAGGGGATATGGATGGGGAGGCCCATGGAATGCGAGGCGGCGTCGGAGAATGAGGGAGAGGGAAGACCGGCACACGGAGGAGGGACCGACCTCCCTTGACGAGGCCATATCCGATCTGGTTATGGGGGTACTCTCCACGACCTTCAGGTCCCTCGCTCAGGCCTTCCGATTCTTACCCGTACCCGGCACGGAAGGGCTTAGGGAGGTCTTCTCCGAGATGGCCGAGGGCATAGAGAAGTTCGGACCGGAACACGTAGATCTACCCGAGAACGCCTACATCGTCCGGTTGGTTGATGGGGACGTAGAGGTAAGGACTTCCCCGGACTCCCCCCTGAAGCCGGGGACGTACCGTAGAAAGAGGATCGTGGTACCTCCCGGTTCTAACGTCGCCCTCTTCGTGGTTGATGGGGACATCTCCTTAGAGGGGGACTACGGTGAGATCGTGGCCCAGACCGTAGACGGCAGTATAGACCTCAAGGGAAATTTCGCCCGGATGGCCGTAAGCGTGGTAGATGGGGACGTGGATGTGGAGTTCTTCGGTAGAGGACTCACCGTGGATGTTAGGGTTTTGAGCGGTGAGGTCCTGACCGACGCTCCCATGGACGAGGCCGGCAGGATAGTCTTAGGGGACGGTAGCAGTCTCCTTGAGGGCAGGATAGTGGAGGGGGACCTGCGGGTGGTTCTGAGGCACAAAGGGGTGGAACACCCTCACCCTCACGACGGACC
>CAYYQD010000022.1:0-6827 GCA_964473735.1 uncultured bacterium | reverse complement strand
CCTCACCCTCACGACGGACCCCATCCTCCGCGAGATGGGGAGTAGCGAGTCCTACCGGACTCCCACCCGTGGAAGATTCCGAATCCCCGTTTGACCTGCACCGTTCAGGCGCGACGGGGGTAGAATAGACGACTATGGCCATACTTCTAACCAAGGATAACCGTGTCATAGTTCAGGGGATAACCGGTAGGGACGGCTCCTTCCATACCGGGCTGATGCTGGAGTACGGAACCAAAGTGGTAGGCGGCGTAACCCCCGGGAAAGGTGGGCAGGAGGTACACGGGGTACCCGTATTCAACACGGTTAAGGAAGCGGTTAAGGAGACGGGAGCGGATACCAGCATAATCTTCGTACCGGCCAGGTTCGCCGCCGACGCCATGATGGAGGCTATAGACGCCGGTATAAAGCTGGTGGTCACCATAACCGAGGGGATACCAGTAAACGACGTGATGAGGGCCAAGATCTTCGCCGAGGAGAGGGGGGCACGGATCATAGGGCCCAACTGCCCCGGCCTCATAACCCCCGGTCAGGCCAAGGTTGGCATAATGCCCGGCCACATCTTCAAGGAGGGGGGAATCGGGGTCGTATCCCGTAGCGGTACCCTGACGTACGAGATAGTCTCCCACCTGACGGCCAACGGCTTTGGTCAGAGTACTGCCATCGGCATCGGTGGGGATCCCATAATCGGGACCAAATTTATAGACGCCCTCAGGCTGTTCAAGGAGGACCCCCAGACGGAGGCGGTGGTACTCATAGGGGAGATAGGGGGGACGGACGAGCAGGACGCCGCCGACTACATAGCCAAGGAGTTCAACAAGCCGGTGGTGGCCTTCATAGCCGGCCGTACGGCTCCCAAGGAGAAGAGGATGGGCCACGCCGGTGCCATAATAATGGGCTCCGAGGGGACGTACGAGGAGAAGCGAAAGAAGTTTGAAAGTGTGGGCGTTCCCGTGGCGGACCTTCCGGAGGAGGTTCCGAAGCTTCTCCGGGACCTGCTGAAGAGGTGATAGCGGGATACGTCCGGTCCGAAGGTCAGCGGTAGAATTCCTTCCATGGACGACCTTATCTGTCTGAAGGCCCAGAGGGAGAGCAGGCGGTTGAAACGGGAGGTGGCGAGGTTGAGGGAGGCCCTGACCTATACCCTCCGGGAGCAGGAGGCCTACAGGAGGGTGAGCGAGACGAGGGTTAGGGAGGCCGAGAGGAAGGGGAAGGAGGGCCTACTTAAGGAGATCTTCGTCCTACTTGAGGATATGGATCGCCTCTTGGCCGTCCTGTCGGCGGAGGACGTGCCGGACAACGTAAGGGAAGGTGCCGAGAGCATAGTCAGGAAGATAACCCACACCCTGAAGGTGCTGGGCGTGGAGAAGATTACCCCGGAGGTGGGGAAACCCTTTGACCCCTCCACCATGGAGGCCCTGACCGTGATAAAGGACGATAGCCTGCCCAAGGGGAGCGTGGGGGTCGTGTACGAGCCGGGCTGGAGGTACAGGGGTAAGCTCCTGAAACCGGCGAGGGTGGGAGTGGTGGGCTAACGTGAGGCCCTTTGACAGAAGGTCGTCTCTGCCCTTCCGACGTACTCAACCGAAGGGGGCCGGAATACAGGGCGGAAGATGTGGATGCATCCCTCTAAGTCCTCCGCTAACACCACGAACTTACCGTAGGAGGAGTAGACCCCTACCGCCGGTATATCCCTGTAGTAGGTGTGAGCGCCGGTATGAATATCCACCGTAAGGATGCCGTGGGACCCTAAGGCAACGTGCAGAAGGCCGTGGGAGTAAGAGTAGTCCATAGGCTCCGACGGGGTCCTGATGCTGACGACGGTGTCCTCTCCGCGCATTAAACGGATCCCCCACGGGTAGGTTATGAGGGTCACGTTCTCGTCCCTATCAAGTAAGGAGACGTCCGTTGCCCCCCGATATACCCCCGTGTCAAGGGCGCAGGTAACTTCCTCCATAAGCCAGCAGGAGATGACAGGGTGGTCGTACCGTATCACCGTATCTTTCTCCACCTTGAATCCCTCAAGTTCATAGGAACGTACCTCTTTCCCCTCCGGTACTATTACCTCGGTCAGGGTGACGAAGGGAAGGGGGATACTCGCTATCCACGTCTTCCTGTTGCATCCGGGAAGGTTCCCCTTCTCTATCGCCGTACCCTTCTCGGATATGATATAAAAATGGCAAGCTCCCTCCCCGGAGGTGATAAGGGTATCCGGTGATATGAAGGCGAAGGAATATCCGGGCTCCTTTAGCTTCACCAAAAGCCTTTCCCTGAGGAGCATCCTGTAGGGGTCGTAATCCAGCATGGACCAGTAGGGGAGGGTTTTGTAGTTCCAGTAGAAGCCGTACCTCGCCCCCTTCATGGGGTCCCGGTAGAACTTCTGGGAGATTATCAGGAGAAAAGGGACCATAGCGGTACCAAGGCTAAGGCCGGAAGGGTGTCCGCGGTCGGGAAGTCGGTCAG
This sequence comes from uncultured bacterium, assembly GCA_964473735.1. GTDB lineage: Bacteria > Hydrothermota > Hydrothermia > LBFQ01 > LBFQ01 > JAADCS01. The sequence continues at coordinate 4,367 of CAYYQD010000022.1, read as the reverse complement.
GTCAAGTAGGTTCAGGCCTATGAGTATGAGGATCAGTCCACCGGTGCCGTTAAGGACGGATAGGTCAGGATGGCCGACGTTTAACAGTAGTACCGCCACCTCCATCCCCCCCTGGATAAGCAGGAGGAAGAGGGCCGACAGTCCCACAGAGAATCCGAAGGTGGCGCCGAAGACTACGGAGACGGTGCCGTCTAAAAGAGACTTAACGAGTAGGAGAGCGGGGTCACCCATGGCGTCCCTGATCGCTCCCAAAACGGTCATGGGGCCGGTACAGAACAGCACTACGGCCGCCACCACCCCACCCGAAGAGAGAAGGGAACGTCCCCGGGCGTCCAAACGCAGGAGGTATCCGATGAGGTACCCGACGAGAAGGGTAAACCCACCTTTCAGGACGTCCCCATCCACCACCATCCGTAGGGCTATCCCCAGAGTTAGTACTCCCAGTACCTTATGGAGGTTAGTCCGCAGCCCCTTCGGGAAGGCCTTACCGATCAACCCTCCAACAGCGCTACCGACAAGTACGGCCCCGGCGTTTATCAGGGTGCCTACGAACGGCACACCCGCCTCAGAAGAGGTTTACGGACCTGTACACCCAGAGCCTTGCGACGTAAGAGCTCCCCGTTATCTTCAGGATCTGATAGTCCGGAACCGAACCCTGCAGGTAAAGGTTGATGGGAGACGGACGGGACCATCCGGTGTTCTGGAGACGGGGGCCTGCCTGGAAGTAGCCGAAGGTTATGCCGATGTCCGCTATGTCCGCGTAAGTGAACTTTATGGCGACGTCGGCCTCGGCCCCTAAGTAGGGGTCCACGCCCGAAGGCGAGGCGGCCTCGGCGTACGCGAAGCCGTCAAACCGCATCACCATGGACTGTTGTATCGGGAAAGCCTTATACACCAGATTCAGGTTCGCGGCGACGAAGTTGGTGGGGTTAAGGAAGTATATGCTCCTCCAGTTGTCCGGCCTGTAGTTCCACGTGAAGACCTCTCCCATCCCCGTCCAGTGGGTCCAGTTGCTGAAGACGTGGATACCGGCGGTCCGTGGCATGGGGGAGATCCACGCCTCGTACATCCCCTTGGTGTTGGGGTTGTCCCCGCTGAAGGTGAAGAAGGAGACCCCACCCGTGATCTGGTCCGTAAAGTCGTAGTTTGCCCTTATGCCTATGGCGTAGGCGTTCAGGTCTATGCGCCCCTCACCCACGACGTCGTATATCTGGTCGGAGAGGTCCCCGTATATCCTGCGGCGGGAGTCCCATATACCGGTCATGTACCCGAGCTCGGCGTCCATGTAGAAGTTCCCTATAGGTCCTATGGCGATGTATCCACCGAGATAGTAGGGGTTGAAACCGCTCCCGATGAGCCTCTGCTCGCTCATCATGGCAGCATACACGTAGAACTCGTAGTTGTCCCTCGGTCCCTTCTTCCGCTCAAGGAATACACCCCACGTTTCAAGGTCGTACTTGGTGCTTATCCACTTGTACGCGATCTCACCCTTGGCCTCATCGTAGTACGCGAAGGGGTAATAGAACTTCTCAACCTGACGGGCCCCGCTCTCGTTGCTCTTGACGTACAGTATGTCTAAATACCACTCCCACGCGGGGCTGAACCGATACCCCAACCTTACGGCGTTGGCCCCGAAACCGTGGTAGTCTCCAAACGCGAGGCCCTGACCGAAGTTTATTATCTGACGGCCTATCCGCACCACCCCCTGCCCACCTATGGGGGTCACGAAGGTGTCCAGCTGGACGTAGGCCTCGGACACTCCGACAGGGAGGCCCTTTATATCGCTCGTCGCCTCTCCGGAGTACATTCCGGCTATACCTATGGTGAATTTGTTGGCGAAGCTCACGGACGCACCAGCGCGGGCCCTGAGTACGTTCAGGAGGTCTCCGGTCCCCGGGACAGCGTACCCCACCAGGTCCGGAACGGGCTGACCTATATACACGGTGGAACCGAACACCTCCATGTACGCCTGCAGTTTAGTGGGTTGTTCCTCCCTGTAGATGTCAAAGTCCTGTGCCGCCAGGAAACCCGGTAGCAGGATTATAAGGAACTTCCGCATGGTGTTTATTATAGGGTAGCAAGGGGGCTTTGGAGCGGAGGGGTGGAAATAGAGAAACTCCCGGGACGTTCCACGGTAGAATCTACGCTATGAGGTACGTAGAGCTTGAGAAGAGAGACGGAATAGCCGTGATACGTATAAACCGACCGGATAAGCTCAACGCTCTGGCACCGGAGGTGTTAGAGGACCTTGAGAGGGCCGTGGACGACGTGAACTCCGACCCCGACGTCCGAGCCGTGGTGATAACGGGGACCGGTAAGGCCTTCGTCGCCGGGGCCGATATAAAGTACATAGGCACCCTTGACGAGGAGGGGGGGTACAGGATGGCGAAGGTGGGACAGAGGGTGTTCGGCAAGATAGAGGACTCCCCCAAAGTGTTCATAGCGGCCGTCAACGGCTACGCCTTAGGGGGTGGATGCGAGCTGGCTCTGGCCTGCGACTTCATAGTGGCGTCGGAGAACGCCGTCTTCGGCCAGCCGGAGGTGGATTTAGGTATAATGCCCGGATGGGGCGCAACCCAGCGTATGAGCCGGAAGTTAGGTCAGGGGTGGGCCAAATATCTGATACTGACGGGGGAGCGTATATCAGCCCATAAAGCTTACGAGATAGGTCTGGTGCAGAAGGTCGTAAATCACGACAATCTCATGGACGAGGCCCTGAATCTGGCACAGACCGTGGCGTCCAAGGGGCCGTTAGCGGTGGCTTTGGCCAAAGAGGCGATAAACCGGGCCTTCCAGCTGGGGGACTTCGGCTTTGAGTACGAGGCTAAGCTCTTCGCCCGGACGGTGGGTAGCGAGGATAAGAACGAGGGGGTCAGGGCCTTCTTTGAAAAGAGGAAGCCGGAGTTCAAGGGAAGGTGAATCTCAGTCTGGTCATACCCGTATATAACGAGAGGGAGTTCTTCCCTCTCCTCTTTCGTAAGGTCTACGGGATGGACTTCGGCCTCCCCAGGGAGATAGTGGTGGTGGATGACTTCTCCACCGACGGTACGAGGGAGTACATAAGGGAGAACGTGGAGGGCCTTGAGGGGGTAAAGGTGCTCTACCACGACAGGAACAGGGGAAAGGGCGCTGCTCTGCACACCGCCTTCGCTCATGCCACGGGGGACATAATAGCCATACAGGACGCCGACCTTGAGTACGACCCGGCGGACCTCATCCCCATGATAAGGCTCATAACCGACGGCTACGCCGACGTCGTCTACGGCTCCCGTTTCTACGGGAACCCCCACCGCATCCTGTATCACCATCACTTCATGGGGAACAAGCTAATCTCCTTTCTGGTCAATCTATTCAGCGATATGACCTTCTCCGACATTGAGGTGTGCTACAAAGTTTTCAAGAGGGAGGTGCTGGACTACTTTGACCTTACCCTGACGGACTTCGGCTTTGAGGTGGAATTCACCATGAAGGTATCCAAAACGGCCAAATACACCAACTGGCGCATATACGAGATGGGGATAAGCTACCACGGGCGTACGTACGCCGAAGGTAAAAAGATAAACTGGAAGGATGGTCTCAAGGCCCTCCTGTACATCCTCCGCTTCGCCTTCTGGAAGCCCACCCTCGTGGATGGAAAACCCGTAAAGATAAAGGGAGGACGGGGATGAGAAGGGCCATAGTAGCCGTAAGCATCGCACCCATCGGTGAGGGTCCCAGCGTGTCCGAGTACGTGGCGGAAGCCATAAAGGTGCTGAAGGAGGACGGTAGGGTGGAGTGGGAACTGGGGCCGATGTGCACGACCATATGGGGGGATCCGGAGGTGATATTTGAGGTTATCCTAAAGATGCAGGAGGCTATGTTCCGTAAGGGGGCGGTACGGGTGAGTACCGTCATAAAGATGGACGAGAGGAGGGACAGGGAGCTAAACCCCGAGGAAAAGGTCCGGGCCGTGCTTGAGAGGTTAGGGGAGTAGGGTCGCCAAGATGCGCATCCTTATGATAACGGATAACTACCCCCACAAGGAAAGGCCCTACATAACGACGTTTTTCCACGACCACGCCAAAGTCCTTGGCCGTATCGGGGAGGTCAAGGTCATAACCCTCATCCGGACGAACAGGTTCGGGTACCGGAGGTACGTGTGGGAGGGGATTCCCGTTGAGGCGATGCTCATCCCCTACGTTCCACGGATGGGCCTGATCTTCTTTCCCTTATCCCTGATAGCCCACACCTTACTCCTTCTGAAAAACCTCATGACCTTCAAGCCGGACGCCGTGGTCGTACATATGGGCTTACCCGCAGGGATTCCTCCGGCGGTGCTCCTTAAGGGACGTTTTATACTCGTGGAGCACTCCTCTAACTTCGCCCGG
>CAYYQD010000021.1:3457-24925 GCA_964473735.1 uncultured bacterium | reverse complement strand
TGACGAAATAGACTCCCGGAGCGGGTAGGTCTATCCCCTCGGTCTCTCCGCTGAACACCTCCCGGCCGGAGGCCGAATACACCGCGACCCTTGCCTTCCTACCGAAGGTTATCCTCCTGCCGATGACCTTTAAGAGTACCTTTCCATCCCCGACCTCCGATACGCCCAGGTCGTTGTCGTTGCCTACGGGGTTCGTGGGGGAGCCGAAGAAACTCTGATACACCAAGCTATCTCCGGGCAGGAGACAGGGGGTAGGGTTCCAGAAATACACGAAGGCGTTGTCCAGCCCGTTGGTATCCACGCTTATGTTGTCCGAGGAGAGGGTGTAGGTCCAGGTGTTGGAGCTGGCGTTGGGCCAACGGGTGTGATACACGAAGTCCGGAACGGACGCGGTCGTACCGTTGTAATACACGGCGAAGAGGTGGTACTTGCTTCCACTCGGAGGGTCCGTGTCGGATTCCCTTAGGAAGTCAAACGTACTGGGTATCGGGGGACCAACCTGAACGGGCGTGGTGACCATCGGTCCGCAGCTCAAGGAAAGGGCGGGGTAGTAGTCGCACTGGTACTGGGCGGGGTGGTCCGTCGCATCCACGTGGGTGTCGTACTCCCACCGGACACCTATCTGGGCACAGGAGGAGGAGCTGTTTATTACTACGGTCTTGTGCCATAGACGGGAGTTGTCGGAGTTGCTTCCGGTTATCCAGAACAGCTCCTTCACCGTAAGGGTGTCCGCCCCGTTCCGTATGTCGTATATGAAGGTCACCCTCGGAACCGCCGGCTCGCATATCACCTGCGAGGCGTAGTTCTTCAGGTTGTCCTGCGTGAATCCCGTGGGAGGGGTGGCCGTACCGCTCTTGCCTATGTAGTCCGTGTTAGTGTTTAGGGAATGTATCGTGGTCCAGCTGCTCCACACACTCGGGGTAGAGAACTGGGCGCCGTAGAGGAGGGTTATACCCGGATAGGTGTGGGAGGTGCCGGTTCTGGCCGTGTAGGTGCCGAAGTCGTCGGAGAGGAGTACGTCAAACCACCACTCAAGGTAGTTATTGGTTATGCTGTAGGGTTCGGGGGTGAAGGTGGATATAGTGGCCGTGAAGCCTCCGTCGTCAGCGTTGAAGTCGTAGGAGGCTAAGAGTACGGGGGTACTGTAGTTTTCTCCCTTTATACTCACGGAGTCTATATACCAACCGGGGTAAGTCACACTTCCATCGCTCTGGAACCTGAACCGGAAAAGTACGCTACTTCCCGCGTAAGGCGTTAGGTCAAGCTCCTCAACGTACCACGTGGCAGCGTGCCCCCTGTACGCCGGTGAGACCTTGTTCCATGTTGCTCCACCGTCCGTTGAGATCTCAACCCATCCGGAGTCGTAGCCCGTCTCCGTGTCGTACCAGTGGTGGAACCTGAGGATGTAGGCCATGAAACCTCCCGTAAGGGCAACGGGGGTCTGCTTTTGAAGGGCCTCGTCCGCGCTGCTGTTGTAGTTTCCGGTCAGGTTGGTGGCCCACACGTTGGTGCCGTACGGGGCGGCTCCCGGGCCGGACGTCGGAGCCCCACGCTGCCAGGGGGCCGTTCCCCCTATGGCGGTCGGCACTAAGTCCCCGTCATCGGCACCCTCAAAGGAGGAGGAGTAGAGGATAGCGGATGAGAGGATGTTGGAGCCTATTACGGTCACGTCGTCAACGTACCATCCGTCGTAGGTTATGGATCCATCGCTATGGAAGGCGAAGGCCACCCTGAAATTGGGGGAGTTCCCGCAAGAGCTCACGTCCAGGGTCTCGGCTACCCATCCTACCGGCCCCCCCGTGTAAGGACCACCCACAACGTTCCACGTAGTACCCCCGTCGGAGGAGCAGAGGACGTACCCTTCATCAAAGCCGGACTCGGTGTAGTAGTAATGGTTGAAGACGAGAAGTACCCTGTTGTAGCCGGAGGCGTTTATGACCGGAGAGTAGAGGGTGTCGTCCATGTTGTTGTCGTAGGATCCACCCAAGACCGTTCCCCAGCAGCGATCCGTACCGGTACATCCGGCGGGTACGGTTGCGTCCGTACCCCATTGCCATCTCTGGACGGTGGATCCGCACCCCACGTAGGTTACGTTCAACCTTTCGGAGGCCTGACCCCCACCGGGCTTCCCACTCAACTCCCGTTTTATTAGATCAGCGTAGTGCAGGGCCTCTTTGGTGCTTAGGTTGTACATCTCGGAGATCTCAGCACTTAGGTCCTTCAGGCTGGCCTTCAGGACGAAGGTACGGGCCTCCCTCTCGGAGACCCCGTACCTCTTAGCATACACGTACAGGAACTTCTCTCCAAGGTTCATCGCCACTACAAGTAGCATGACTTTAAATTTTAAGGTACGGTGGGGACGGTTTTCAACGCCCTTGCAGGGGATACACCAATAAAGCACGGATGTTTTTACAGCGCGTTCTTATGCCCGGGAAAAAGGGGGCCTAAGCCCCCCTATCCATCACTTCCACGAGAAGGCCGAGCACTCCTTTCCCGGCCTATAGTACAGGGTATCCACGACCTCTCCGCTTGAGACCTCCACGAGTACTATGAGGCAGGTCCCCGCGTGGGATACCGCTACGTGCGTACCGTCAGGGCTCCATACGGGGTTTATGGGACTGATGCCGCTACTGTAGATGTCCCTTTCGTTGCCGAAGGATGGGAAGTCCGCCACGGTTATACGTGGATTTTCCCCGTACAGGCCCATACGGGCGAAGACCACCTTGCCGGACTTTACCCTCCAGTGGGCCTCCTGAGTTGAGGAGGTGTTCCGGGGGTTTGTGAGGGTGTCGGCGGATATTACGTACATCCACGGATCCTGAGAGTAGGCGCTACCGTAGTCCTGTAGGGTCATCAGGAGGGTATCGTTCCCCACGAAGTGGGGAGACTCGTTGGTCTTGCCGGAGTTTCCGAAGGTCTTAACAGTGTCCCCGCTCTGGAGGTCGTAGAGGACCACTCTCCATCCGCCAGCCGTCCCCCACGTGAAGGCAAGGTAGCGACCGTTAGGGCTGACCGCTGGCTGTACCTCGTCGTTGGGGTAGTCGGCCACCTTGCTCCTGCCGGAGCCGTCAAGGTTGGCTACGTAGATGTCGTAGTCGCCGTCGTCGTTGGCGGAGAAGTAAATCTTATCCCCTAAGACGAAGGGGTGTTTCTCGTCGGCCGCGGTACCTATTACCTTCTGGGGAACGTCGTCCCCCACGCGGAGGGCGTAGATGTCGTAGTTTCCGCTCTCGTTGGAGTAGATGTACAGGGTGGTCCCTTCGTAAGGGTTACCCTCATCTCCTCCGGACTTCTTCTTACATCCGGCTACGGCGAAGACGCCTGCGAGCAACAGAACGATAGATACGCTAAACCTCTTCATGTTTCACCTCCTTTTATGAAGGGAATTTAAGGTGGATTCTGGATCGTCCGTTTGCTCTTTGCAGAACTTCGTGCAAAGTTGGGATAGTTTGTGAAGCATGTGTGAAAATGGGGCAAATCTACATAGAAGGAAACGTTCCTGCTCCGGGCCTTTACCGGGGACGGATACTCCACGGGTAATGCCAGAGGTCCCGCTAACGGTAGAGGAGATCACGGTACCACTCTGGGTATAAATCCTGCAAAAGTGGTACCGACCCCAACCGTACGTCGCTCCGATGCCGGAAAGTAAAGGATTTACCACCTTAGAATCCCCGGCCATGCGGAGGATCTTAGGCGCGGCCCTGATGATGGCCGTCATCCTTGCTGGATGTGGAAAGGGAAGCGGGAAAGGTGGCGAGACGGTGTATGACATCACGGTGCGCACCATAGACGGCAAGATAGTCAGGTTGTCCGACTACAGGGGGAAGGTTATAATCGTGGATTTCTGGGCTACGTGGTGTAAGCCCTGCCGTAAGTCCATCCCCGACTTCAACCGCCTTAAGGGGGAGTTCGGAGACAGCCTGCTCATACTGGGCCTGTCCAAGGACGACTCCCCGGAGGACGTGAAGGCCTTTATGCGAGAGATACCCATAAACTACCCCGTAGCCATGGCCACCCGGAAGCTGGAGGAGAGGTTCGGCGGGATTCTGGGTCTGCCGACCGCCTTCCTGATAGACAGAAAAGGCAGGATAGTTAAGAAGTTCTTAGGGTACAGACCCTACAGGGTATGGAAGGAGAACGTGGAGAACCTTCTGAGGTGAGTCCCCTTTAAACTCCACGCTTCCGTGTTTCCGTTTAAGGTCTTAGACAGGTACGTCCTGCGCAGTACGATCAAACCTTTTTTTGGTGCCCTCGCCGTCACCACCATGATCCTCCTCCTTGACAGGGTGTTTGACCTGATGGACCTGGTGATAAAGAAGGGTGTAGCCTTAGACGTCGTGGGACTCGTTCTGACCTACTCCCTTCCCTTCATCCTCTCCATGACCATTCCGATGTCCGTATTCGTTGGCTCCCTGGTCGCCTTCGGCAGGATGGCACAGGACCACGAGTTCTTGGCCATGCTCTCCTCTGGCATAAGTCTGAACCGTGCCATAGCCTCGGTGGTTTTGGCGTCCGTCTTTATAACCCTCTTCCTCTTCTGGTTCAACGACCGCGTGGTTCCGGAGAGCAACTACAGACTTAAGAACCTCCTCTTAGACATATACGAGAAGAAACCCACGGCCCAGATAAGACAGGGTACCTTCACCAGAGTGGGACCGTTCTGGATATACGTCGGGAGGAAGGACGACCGTACCTTGAAGATAGAGGACGTGGTGATTCAGGAGCTTACCAACACGGGGACCCAGACCATAACCGCCAAGGGTGGGACGATGTTCATAGACACGGCCCGACGCCTTAACTTCGTACTTCACGAGGGGGAGATACACCAGTACGACCGGAGGGCCATGGACTACCGGAGGGTCTCCTTCACGGAGTATCGCCTTCAGATCCCGCTGAACGACGAGCTCATACGCAAACAGAGGAAGTGGAGGTCGGACAGGGAGAAGAGCGTCAGCATGCTCCTGAAGGAGAGGGCGGAGGTTAAGAAAAGATGGGAGGAGAGCAAACGGAGAGACAGGGGGCTCCTTCGTAGGATGAACTCTCTTACGGTGGAGGTACATAAGAAGTTCTCCATGCCCGTAGCCAGCATAATATTCGTATTTTTAGCGGCGTATATCGGTTTCCTCATGAGGAGGGGAGGGTTCGGGCCGGCCTTTGGGGTATCCTTCTTCGTTTTCATAGTGTATTACGTCCTCCTGATAAGTGGCGAGGACCTCGGGAAGAGGGGGGTGGTACCTCCGGAAGTCGGTATGTGGTGGGCCGACGCCTTCTACACCTTCGCAACTTTCCTGATGTACCGACTATGGGTCAGGGCGTGATCGTAGGGGGTACTCCCGTACAATTGCCCCTTGAGGCTGTTCGGTTTCTTCCACGTCGGTCCTATAGACGTCCTGGACGTCCTCCTTATGACTCTTATAGTGTATGCCGTTCTGAGGGTACTGCGCGGTACGAAGGCCATAATCCTGCTCATGGGTGTGGGGGTTCTGCTGATAGTGGGTTTCTTAGCCGAGACCCTCGGGTTGGCGGCGTTGGGGCTCCTCATATCTACGGTCAAGGCCTTCGGTATAGTTGCCCTCATAATTCTGTTCCAGCCGGAGATAAGGCGACTCCTGATAGAGATAGGCTCCAACCCATTCCTGCGCTTCTTCCTGCCGCCGGAGAGGGTACCGATAAACGAGCTACTCCTGGCCGTTGATGAGATAAGGAAGAGGAAGCTGGGCGCCCTGATAGTGATACAGCGCAGGGTCTCGCTTATGGAGTACGCGGAGGAGACAGGTACCATAATGGACGCGTACCTGTCGGCCCCTTTACTCGTGGCCATCTTTAGCAAGGAATCCCCCCTCCACGACGGCGCCGTCATAATAAAGGAGAGCAGGATACTGGCCTCAACCGTGATGCTGCCCATGAGCGTTAGGATCAAGGGGGTCGGGGCGAGGCACAGGGCGGGTGCCGGAATAACGGAGGTCTCCGATGCCATAGCGGTCGTGGTGTCGGAGGAGAGGGGAACCATAACATTGTTCCATCGGGGAGAGCCGTACACCAACCTATCCATACCGCGTCTCAGGAAGGTACTGAAGGACCTGCTGAACTATGAGGAGTGAAACCTTAAAGGAACTCGCCATATCCCTATTCGTGGCCCTTCTGGTGTGGTTTTACGCCAAGATGTCCCGGACTTACGAGGTGGTGATGAGGGTCCCCGTCGTATTCATGAATGTCCCTGAGAAAAAGGCCTTCCTTGAGAAGACGGACACGGTTATTCTAAAGGTTAGGGGGTCGGGTTTTGAGATAGCGAAGTTAAAGGTCTCGTCCCCTTATCTGACGTACGACCTCGCTGGCACGGGGAAGTCGGGAGAGCTCCCGATAGATACGGCACACTTACGCCCCAGAGCGCGCGTGAGCATCCAGCCCATATTCACCGATAAGGTACGGTACAGGTTGGACGAGGAGGTGTCGCGGACGGTCTCCGTCATACCGACCCTGAAGGGGCATCCCACCCGGGGACACGTTCTTTACGGATGGAAGGTGGAGGGGAACGTTGAGGTCAAAGGACCTAAGAGCGTGGTGCAGCACCTTGACTCCCTCCCAACCTATCCGATAGACCTGACGGGGAGAAAGCGGGACTTCCGCACTACGGTAAAGGTGTTTACGGAGGGGCTCGGCCTTACGACGGTAAAACCCGAAAGCGTGGTGGTGCATGTTATGATAGACACGGTAGTGAGCCGTGAAGTTCCCGTGATAATGGGGGATTCCTCCTTCACGGTTGAGATCGTAGGGCCCCGCAGGGTGGTAAGCGAGGTCAAACGGCTGCGGGCCTTTCAGGTGGGGGATTCGCTGGTCGTACCGAGGCCTGAGGGCACCCACATAATTCTCCCTTCGCAGGATGAAAAAGGCGATACTTTACAACAGCAGGGACATAAGGGTGGTTGAGGCCCCGGAACCCGAAGTGGGTCCCGAGGATATGCTGGTGAAGGTGAAGGTATGCGGTATATGTACGGGGGAGCTCATGGAGTGGTACGTGGATAGGAAGGCCCCTTACACCCCCGGCCACGAGTTCGTGGGCGTCGTCGTTCGCCTTGGGGAGAGGGTTGAGGGTTTCTCCGTGGGGGATAGGGTCTTCGTTCATCACCACGCCCCATGTATGGAGTGTGAGTACTGCCGTTTCGGTGACTACGTGCATTGCCCGGTATGGAGAAGGGGGGGAGTGGAGCCGGGAGGGTTCTCCGAGTACGTGAAGGTGCCTTCCCACATATGGAGGGTGGATGTCCTGAAGGTACCTGCCCACGTTTCCGATGAGGACGCCGCCCTCATAGAGCCTCTGGCCACGTCGGTGAAGGCCGTCCGTAGGGCCGGTATAGTTAAGGGGGAGCCCGTCCTCATGGTGGGGTTGGGATTTATGGGTCTGCTGAACTACAGGGTGGCGGAGGTCTTCGGAGGGGAGGTCTGGGGTATAGACGTAAACCCGGATAGGGTTAATCTGGTGAGAGATAGGTGGGGTATGAGGGCGTACCTGCCGGAGGAGTTGAAGGGGAGCACCTTCCGTAAGGTCTTCGTCAATCCGGGGAGTGTGTCCGCCGTTCTGTCGGGTCTGGAATTCGTCAGGCGTGGAGGAAGCCTGATACTCTTCGCTCCTCTACCTCCGGGGGACAACGTACCCCTTGACTTTAACCGTCTATATTTTGATGAGATAACCCTCGTACCTTCTTACTCCGCCGGCCCCGACGACACCCGCATAGCTCTGGCCCTCGTATCGGAGGGGGCGGTCAGGCCCTCGCGCTTTATCACCGTCAGGGTACCCCTCGGCAGGGTAGGGGAGGGGTTTGAGATAGCCCGGAGGCCGGACGTCGTTAAGGTGATGGTGTATGTTGAGGGGGAGCCTCCGGAAGTATAACGGGGCAGACCCTACGCCGTAGACCCTCCACCTTCTCCCCAAGGAGGTCCAGCTTAAGGGTGTAGTAGTAGGAGCGGAGTTTGAATAGGGTGAAGGCGTCTATCCTGCCAAGAGCGTAGAGCCTCCTGCCCTCCCCGTACAGGGCCCTGGCTTCGGCTACGATGGCCGTATCCAGATCCCGCCCCTCCGATTTCCCCCTTTCCCCTCTCCGTACCTCCATCAGCTTTATGGCCTCCCTCTCTTTCCGCGCCTTTAACCTCCCAGTCTCGTCAAAGGTCAGTGTGACCCGTACCCCGTAGAGGGTTCCGAATCCGGAGGAGTCCCTGTTAAGTCCTACGGGCCTACCGTACCAGACCTCCCCGAAGGCGAACAGCTTTGGCAGGAACCGGGCCATCTCCGCCCTCCATTTCCACCTCTGGGCCTCCTTCAGGTGGGTGGAGTCGTAGGGGGAACAGGGAGGTAGGTCTCCCTCCGGCAGTACGTCCTCCACGTCCATTCCGGTCAGGAGCCGCACCGTGTCCCTGACCCTCGCGTACTCCGACTCCACCCTATCTCTGGCCCTCCTCAGCTTTAAGAGCTCCAATCTTAGATCAAGGTACCGCTCGGGAGGAAGGCGACCCAGCCGGCGAAGGGTATCCGCCACGGAGAGGAGGGAGTCCCCGCCAACCATGGCGCTGTCAAGGGTCGTCAGCATAAGCTTTAGGGTGTGAAGGACCCGCAGGAGTATCCGGAAGTTTATTACGGCGTTCTCCCGGGAACTTTTGAGGGTGGAGCGGGCGTGCAGGAGGGCTTCCCTTCCTGCCAGATTTCCCGCTATAACCTGAGGATCAAGTACGGACCACGAGAAACCCCATCCGACCCTCCACAGGTTCGGAATCCCCAGATCCATCTCTCTCTCCTCCAACCGCAGGCGCACCGTATCAACGTACTGGTAGCGGAAGTAGGGCACAGGGAGGAGGTGAAAGTCGTCGTAAAATAGGTAAAACCGGGGGAACAGGTACCCCCTAACCACGGATACGGACGTCTCGTAGTACCCCGAGTAGGCCTCCAGAACCTTTAAGTTTCGGCTCACGAAGGTGGAGATAAGGGAGTCCTCCGACAGGGCTAAGAGGAGTACCACGAAGGGAAATTCTAACTCCGATAAGCGGTGGGGGTATCTCCCGGGTTAAAATAGGGGGACGTGAAAGAGAAAGATAAGTTTGCTACCTATTTGGGGATATTTCTTCTCTCCGTCGTGGTGGGATCGGCGGCGGTGTTCGCCGGTATGAGTCTGCGGAAGAAACGCAGGGTAAGGGTGAGGTGGAAGAAGGTAGGGGGCTTGAAGGGTCTGAGAGGGGTGGGCAGCGGTGAGGTCTTCGCGCTCGTCATAGGGGGCGTGCTCCTGTACATCGGGAGCGTACAGGGAGACCTTGAGGGGAGCGTCAGGAAGGTACTCGGACGTAAGTACCCGGACGGCAGGAAGATTCCCCGGAACATAAAGGTGTATATAGGTGAGACCCTGAACGCCCCGGAGAGTATCCGTCGGAGCGTAGCGGCTCTCCTCGTGGCCTTGCTCCAGCCCCCCTGGAACCTCCCGGAGGAGGGGGACTACAGGGGTGAGGTGCCCATAGAGGTCAGGAACGAAGGGGAAGTGCCACCCGGTATAAAGGATACTCTCAGCCTGTGATGTACTCCCTGATAAGGGCCCTGCTCTTCCGCCTTGATCCGGAGCTGGCACACGACCTTACCCTCCGGGGTCTATCCTTTATAAGGCCCTTTCTCGGGGCAGTGGTATCGCAGCGCAGATACGAAAGAGTAAAGGCCTTAGGGTTGGAGATGATGGGGAGCATAGGTCTGGCGGCCGGATTGGACAAGAACGCTACGCTCGGTAGCCTCTGGGCCGCCTTCGGTTTCGGTTTCGTTGAGATAGGTACCGTCACTCCCCGCCCTCAATCCGGAAATCCTAAACCCCGACTCTTTCGCCTCCCCGATAGAGGGGCAATAATAAACCGTATGGGTTTCAACAACGATGGCGTTGAGAGGGTCAGGGAGAGGTTGCTTCGGGATCCGCATCTGGTACCCTTAGGCATAAACGCCGGCAAGAACAAAGACACGCCGAACGACAGGGCCCACGAGGACTACGTAGCAGTCCTTGAGCGCCTCTACGACGTGGGGGATTACTTCGTGATAAACGTGAGCTCTCCCAACACTGTAGGGTTAAGGGACCTTCAGAGAGGGGAGAACCTCAACCGGCTCCTTGGGGAGATATACCGCTGGAGGAGGTGGAAAAGGCCGAGGAAACCTCTATTGTTGAAACTGGCACCGGAGATAGAGGGGGAGGCCTTAGAGGAGATAGCCCGTCTCTGCGAGCGGAACGGTATAGACGGCGTCATTCTAACAAACACCTTGAAGGTTGAGGGTGGAGGGTTGAGCGGTCGCCCCCTGTTCCCCATCTCCACGCGCAGGATTGAGGAGTGGAGGGCCATAACGGATATACCGGTTGTAGGAGTGGGAGGAATATTCTCACGGAGAGACGCCGAGGAGAAGATGAGGCGGGGAGCGGTGCTAACGCAGGTTCTGACCGGTTTCGTGTATAGGGGATGGGAGGTTTTCAGGTAAGGTACCGTGTTGCTGGAATGATGAAGGTATCTTCAGTTAATGGACTGGCGTTCCTTTCATACGGGACGGTGAAAAGTCCTTTCCTTCACTACGGAGGAAATCGGGGAATGGCGGTACCACTTTGGGTATAAATCTGGTAAAAGTGAGACCGATTTGCCAACGGATTTGACTCACAATGGAACAGCTTCCCGGTAATCATTCTCTGAAATAGTGCCATCCCCGAAACCAAACGTACGTTCGGAGCACAAACCGGTTAAGCACGGAGCATCCGCCGACCCTTCCCGCTTAAAATCCCCCGTGTCCTTCTATCCCCTGCTGGAGGGCGAGCCTCTAAGCGACCCCGTCTCCGAAGGTTGGGTGATGGTGTATTCTCCCACCGCCACGCTCCTGAAGCTTCCCGACACGATGCCCGACGCCGAGGTGGTACTGGGGAGGTACGTGCGCAACGGAGAGGTAATAGTTCCGGCTGACTACCCCGACATAACCGAACGTATGGACAGGGGACCCGTGCGCTTTTACAGGGCCTCCTTCCTTAAGGAAATAGATGCCCATAAGTACGGGAGACTGTGGGAGTACTACGCCTTTCTGAAGCTGTACGCGTCCGGGAAGAGACACGTAGTGTTGGATGAGGTCATAGCGGAGGATAGGGCGGGGAAAAAGGGATACGGCAAACTCCACACGGAGGCCTTCGGGTACCTGACGTACGGCCCAGATTACGAGAGGGAGGTTGAGAGGATATTTTACGGATTTTTGAGAGATGTAGGAGCTTACATGCACCGTTCCCTGAACTACCCCCTATGGGAGAGAGAACATTCGCCGAAGATCTCCGTAATAACCCCCGTAAAGAACAGAGCACGCTTCGTAGGGGAGGCGATAGAGTCCGTCTTAGCCAACGACTTCGGGGACTGGGAGATGGTGATAGTGGATAACGGCTCGGAGGACGGAACCGTGGAGGTTGTGGAGAGGTACTCCAGAGAGGACAGACGGATAAAGCTGGTGCGCACCTCCGGTGAGAGTCTGGCGGGGTGCCTCAATCTCGCCCTGAAGCACAGCCGGGGATGGATAGTGGCCCAGCTTGATTCGGACGACACCTACACCCCGTGGGCCCTGCGAACCCTGTACGAGTACCACAGGGAGCATCGGGTGGGCCTCGCCGTGTCCTACTACGAGGTGGTGGATGAGGATGGGAAGGTCATACCCGACCTGCCCGTCGTGAAACACCTTGAGTACAGCATAAACAACCTGCTGCGGGTAGGGGGTGCGGGGGCCCTGCGCTCCTACAGGAGAGAGGTATTGGAGAGATTAGGGGGGTTTGACGATAAGAACTTTCCCCATTTTGCCGAGGACTACGATCTGGTACTCAGGCTCTCGGAGAGGTACCCCGTGGGGAGGATCCACTCCGTACTGTACAGATACAGAAGACACGCCGGTTCAACCGATGCCACGAGGGAGTACCACTTCAAAGCCCGCACCAAGACGGCCATACGTTGGGCCGCAATACACAGAAGGAAGATTTACGCCCTCATTGGTAGAGGGGCCCTGACCTGATGTCCGTTTACGACGTCCTGACAGACGTTGGGGTTCTGGCATACACCGGGGAAGGGTTGGAGAGGGGGGACGTAGTGACCGTACCTGTTAGGGGGAGTAAGGTGACCGGGGTGGTGTTGGGGGAATCGGGGTGGTACGGGGAAACCAGAGAGATATACGGAAAGTTGCCTATAAGGATACCGGAGGAGATCCTGAACCTCGTGGATAGGCTTTCCCACTACTACCTGACCCCTCTCCAGAGGTTTCTGCCGCTCATACTACCCCCCTCTCTGAACAGACGTGCCACCCTGTGCTTCCGCAGGGTGCCGGACAACCCTCCCACTTTCAGGAGAATGGAACACATAGACCTGTGGGAGTACCTGCGGGAGTGTCGGACACTCAAGGCTATAAGGCGGAGGTTCGGGAAAGATCACCGGAGCCTCCTTATGAGGTGGGCGGAAAAGGGACACGTCAGGGTAAAGGAAAAGCTCCACGTACCGAAACCCGGGGATATAAAACTCCTTGAGTACTCACAGGACTACACCCTGCCGGAGAGACCGACACCGGAGCAGGAGAGGGTCATATACCGGATAAAGACGGCCATAGGGGAGGGGAAGTATAGGTCGTTCCTCCTGTGGGGGGAGACGGGATCCGGTAAGACCTTCGTATACGTGAAGGCGGCGGAGGAGGCCCTCAAACGGGGGAAGTCCGTCCTCGTTCTTGTTCCTGAGATACTCCTCTCCTACCACGTGGCGCGGGCGTTCTACGAAGCCTTCGGAGATAAGTTCGCCGTGTTTCACAGCGGCATAACGGCCACGCAGAGGGCCAACGTCTGGTTCGCGGCCTTAGAGGGAGAGGTGAGGGTGGTTATGGCCGTAAAGAGCGGCGTCTTCGTACCTCTACGAGATTTAGGACTCGTCGTGGTGGATGAGGAACACGAGGGGAGCTTTAAGGAACACGACAGACCACCCATGTTCAACGCCCGGGACGTGGCCGTTCTCAGGGCCTACACCACCGGGGCGGTGGTCGTTTTAGGATCGGCTACCCCCTCCCTTGAGAGCTACCACAACGTAAAGCGCAGGAAGTACGCCTTACTTAGAATGAGGGAAAAGATACACCCCACGGGGGAGGCCGAGGTTAAGGTCGTTGATATGCGCGGGAAAAGGGAGGTGCTCTCGGAGGAGTTCAAAAGGGCTCTCTCCCGCGCCCTGAACGAGGGGAAGAACGCCATACTCTTTCTGAACCGCAGGGGACTCCTGCCGTACTACTACTGCGAGGACTGTGGTAACCCTGTGAAGTGCCCTAACTGTGACACCGTTCTGGCCCTGCACCGTGGAAACGTACTTAAGTGCCACGTGTGTGGATACAGGACGTACCCTCCGGCCGTCTGTCCCGTGTGCAAAGGCCCCAACCTGAGGGGGTCGGGGACGGGTACCCAGAGGGTTGAGGACCTAATTAGAGAGGAGTACGACGTGCCCGTCGCCCGCCTTGATACGGACGCCATAAGGAGGAGGAGGGAGGTGATAAAGGTATTGGAGGAGTTCGGCAGGGGGAAGATACGGGTCCTGGTGGGTACGAAGATGGTTATAAAGGGGCTGGACTTCAAGAACGTGGGCTTTGTGGGGGTAATAAACGCCGACTCCTTCCTATCCCGTCCGGCCGATTTCAGGGCAGAGGAGAAGACCTACCAGACGCTCATGCAGGTTATAGGCCGAATAAGAACGGGTGGGGTGGCCGTGATTCAGACCCGGATGCCGGAACACAGGGTGATAAGGGCGGTGGTAGATGGGACTACGGAGAGGTTGTACAGTCAGATGTACAGGGCCCGCAGGCTCTTAGAGCTCCCACCTTTCAGGAAGATGGCCGTCCTTGAGGTACGCACGAAGGATCCCGAGGAACATCGGAGGAACGAGGAGGTCCTATCCGACTTCGTTGAGGGCTACGGAGGTCCGGCCGTCCTGTGGGGTCCCTATCCTCCGCCTGTCGCCAGAGTTAAAGGGTGGTACAGGATGAGGATGACCGTACTGGCCAACGCCCACAGGGACGTAGTGGATGTGGCGCGGGAGGTCGCGAAACTCCCCTTGAGGGGTAGGGCCGTGTGGGACGTGGACCCCTACGACGTCGGTTGAGGCAACAATATCAACGATTAAAAGGCACCGTGCAGATTCAGGTGTTGGAATTGAACGTGCCGCTGCTTTAAAATCGTATCTTGATACTCCTGAAGGGTTTGAAAAAGTACTTCGGAAGGCTGAAGGTCCTTGATGGCATAGACCTTGAGATCCCAACGGGAGATACGGTCGTGGTGCTGGGGCGTAGCGGTGTGGGTAAGTCCGTACTTCTAAAGTGTATAGTCGGGCTCCTCAAACCGACGGAGGGAGAGGTGTGGGTTCGGGGAATCAGGGTGGATGCGGCCGACTGGGGTACCCTTAGCGCATTACGGAAGCAGTTCGGGTACGTATTTCAAGGGGCCGCCCTCTTTGATTGGATGACGGTACTGGAGAACGTGAAGCTACCCTTAGTGGAGTCGGGGGTTAGGGAGCCGGAGGCCACGGAGAGGGCCATGCGGGCTTTGGAACACGTGGGGCTTCAGGATGCCCACGCCAAGTACCCGTCGGAGCTCTCCGGTGGTATGCGTAAGAGGGTGGGTATAGCGAGGGCCATAGTCGTAGACCCGGAGTACATATTCTACGATGAACCCACGAGCGGGCTGGATCCCATGACCTCCCGGATGATCTACGACCTCATGGAGGCACTGGACGAGGAGTTGGACGCCACCACCGTGATAATTTCCCACGACGTAGTTTTAGCGAAGCGGTTCGGACACAGGGTGATATTTCTGGAGGGCGGGAAGATAGCCTACGACGGCCCCATAACCGGGGCCTCCGCATCACCGGAGTTTTCGCGCTTTCTGGGGAAGGAGTTCGTCAGGTTAGTCAGATAACCATCCGTATTCCGAAAGCGTGTAGAATCCCTCCTTGAGCACACAGAGGTTTATGCTACTGCTGGCCGTACTCATGGCGTTAGCGTTGCCCTTCTCCCTATCGCTCTCCTACGTACCCCTCACCCTCGCCCTCTTAGTCTCCCTTATCGTCGTACTCAGAAAAGAGGCGCGCTACCCCAGAGACTTCCTTTTAGTCCTGCTGCTCTACGTCTGGAGGGCGATAACCCTAATGAAAAACGGCCTTCCCCTGAGACCCTTGAAGGACCTGTACGATAAACTCCCTTACCCGATCTTCTCAACCTTGAGGATAGGGGAGGCCGGGTTTAACGTGGTGCTGGGGAGTCTGGCCATCGGATCCTCGGTCGTGGCCACGCTTGGGATCTTAGCCTACTTTACGGGCTCCTTTCGGACAGGGTGGGTATATACATCGTGTAGGGGCGAGTGTGAGCTCTTAGTGCGCAGGCCTACGGAGGTGAGAGCCGTGGTCCTGACGGACAGGAACAGGAACCGCTTCCTTAACGGCCCCGAGCTTTCCTACGACGCCCCCGCACGCGTGGGCCCGGGGAGGTACGTCTTCTACTCCTTCGCCGGGGCTATAGTGAAGGTGAGGAAAGGGGACGTTTCCCTGCTAAAAGGGTGGGTCGGGTACTACGAAGAGAGGAGATTCTTCAACTTCACCTCCTTCGTGGGGTTCTACGACCACAAGATGCACTCCGGGGCCGTATTCGGTATGCTGGTGATCCTGTTTCTATCCCTCGGTCTCTTTTACAGGCGCATATACCTCCTTCCGGTGTTGTTGCTCCTTCCCGCCCTGATCCTGACCGAGGCCAAGGCCTACATCCTCACCGCCCTTTTAATATCAGCAGGCATGCTCTACGCGAGGGTTGGCCTGATAAGGTTGTTTCCGTATACCCTCCTGTGGGTAGGGGTCGTGGGCCCGACTATCCTCCTTCACTCACCACTTAGGCCCGGCTTCCTGTGGTCCCTAAAGGCGCGGGAGAACTTCTGGCGGATCGGTGCCGAGGCCCTTCCGTCCAACGCTCTGTTCGGGGTAGGCTACGACAACATATCCGCGATTCTTCGGCCACACTACTTAGCGGGGGAGATTGACAACACGGCCCATCTGCACAGCTCTTACCTTAACGCCGCCGTAGAGACGGGTGTCGTGGGCGCCCTACTCGTGGTTCTGGTACTCCTGTACTTCTCGTGGAAGTTCCTCAAGGAGGCGCGAGGTGGGGAGGGGTACGCGAAGGCTTACGCCTTAGGTGTGGGTCTATCTGTTCTTCTGGTGGGGTTGGTGGGTCTGGTGGAGAGCAACTTTGATACTGCCGTTCTGAACCTCACGCTGACCTTCCTGATGGGTGTAGGGGAGGCCGTGGTGAGGGGTAGAGTCATTCAAAACCCCGGATGAACTTCGTTTCCGCTACATTACCCGATAGGGATGCGCACAACCACCGTTTATCTCGCCTACACCGGGAAACAGACGCTTCCTTCGTCCCTCCCCCCTACTTCATCATCGGTATCTTTATCCCCATCCTCCTGGCGAACTCTATCGCCTTTTCGTACCCGGCGTCGGCATGTCTGACCACACCTATGCCGGGGTCGTTGGTCAGGACGAGCTTGAGCCTTACGTCCATCTCCTCCGAGCCGTCGGCCACTATCACCTGACCGGCGTGCAAGGCGTAGCCTATACCCACCCCTCCACCGTGGTGGAAGGAGACCCAGGAGGCACCGCTCACGGCGTTCAGGGCGAAGTTCAGGAGAGGCCAGTCGGCTATAGCGTCAGAGCCGTCCTTCATGGCTTCGGTCTCCCTGTTGGGCGACGCTACGGATCCGGCGTCAAGGTGGTCCCTGCCTATCACTACAGGAGCCTTGACCTTCCCCTCCCTCACGAGGCGGTTAAACAGCAGACCCGCCTTATCCCTCTCACCGTACCCCAGCCAGCATATACGGGCGGGAAGACCCTGAAACTGCACCCTATCCCTCGCCTTATCCAGCCACCGGTGTAGGTAGTCCTTATCTGGGAAGAGCCTCTTAAGCTCCTCGTCTATCAGGTAGATGTCGTCGGGCTCACCGGAGAGGGCCACCCAGCGGAAGGGTCCCTGTCCGACGCTGAAGAGGTCCCGGATGTAGGCCGGTACGAACCCCGGGTACTTCCACGTACCGTCCGGATTCTTCACCTCCTCCTCTTTGAGGTCGCTTATACCCTTAAGACCCCCTTCAAGGGCGTTGCCGCGCAGGTTGTTCCCGTAGTCAAAGGTCTCCGCCCCCATCTCCTGAAGTTTTATCATAAGGCGCACGTGCTTAGCCATGGTGCGGTAGGACCTGCGAAGGTACTCGTCGGGGTCCTTTTTCCTGAGGTCCACGGCCTCCTCGTAGGTTAAACCCTCCGGTACGTACCCGTTCAGGGGGTCGTGGGCGCTGGTCTGATCCGTTAGGAGGTCCGGAACTATCCCCCTCTCCACCAACCTCTCAAGGAGGGTGACGACGTTCCCGATCCAGACTATGGACTTGGCTACGCCCCTCCGTTTGTACTCAAGGGCCCGGTTTATGGCCGTGTCCAGGTCGTGCTCTATCTCGTCAAGGTAGCGGGTCCGCAATCTCTTTTTTGCCCTCTCCTCGTTTACCTCGGCGGCCAGATAGGTAGCGTTGTTCATAGTGGCGGCCAGAGGCTGGGCCCCACTCATGCCACCACACCCGCCGGAGACTATGAGCTTACCCCGTAGATTATCGGTACCGAAGCGCTTTCTACCGGCCGCGGCGAAGGTCTCGTACGTTCCCTGAAGGATACCCTGCGTTCCTATGTATATCCATGATCCGGCGGTCATCTGACCGAACATTATGAGACCCAGCCTCTCAAGGTGATGGAAGTACTCCCACGTCGCCCATTTGGGCACTAAGTTGGAGTTGGCTATTATCACGCGGGGCGCCCAGCGGTGAGTTTTAAAGACGCCCACGGGCTTTCCACTCTGCACTAAGAGAGTCTCGTCCGGCTCTATCGTCCTCAAGGTCTCAACTATGGCCCAGAAGGCTTCCCAGTTCCGGGCGGCCTTGCCCGTACCACCGTAGACTATAAGCTCCTCCGGTTTCTCTGCCACCTCCGGGTCCACGTTGTTCATGAGCATCCGCATGGCCGCCTCGGCGTGCCAGTCCTTGGCCGTTAGCCTGTTCCCCCTCGGGGCCCTTACGGGCTTGTACTCGTACGGCATAGAGGTTATGTTAAGGTTGAGAGCCAGAGAAGTGTGCCCGCCAGTCTGTACCGCTTTTCGCCCACCGCTCGGCAGTATAATACCCACCTATGTCCATAACCTACAGACCTTCCCGTCGTAAGAGAAAGAGGACACACGGTTTTAGGGCGAGGATGCGCACACCCGGTGGGAGAAGGGTCCTGAAGCGTCGTCGCAGGAAGGGACGCAAGAGGCTTACGGTATAGTTCTAACCATGGCAAAAAAGAGAGGGAAGGGAAAGGCAAAGGGTGAGGAGTACGACCTTAGCCACATACGGAACATAGGTTTCATAGCCCACATAGACGCCGGTAAAACGACAACGACGGAGCGGGTCCTTTACTATACCGGTCGCACCCACAAGCTGGGGAGTGTGGATACCGGCACGGCTACGACGGACTGGATGAAGCAGGAGAAGGAGAGGGGAATAACGATCCAGTCGGCCGCCGTCACCACCTTCTGGAGAGGTCACCAGATCAACATAATAGACACCCCGGGGCACATAGACTTCACCGTTGAGGTTGAGAGGGCCCTCAAGGTGCTGGACGGTCTGGTCGTGATCTTCAGTGCCGTTGAGGGGGTAGAGCCACAGAGCGAGACCGTATGGCGTCAGGCCGACAAGTACGGAGTACCACGTATAGTCTTCATAAACAAGATGGATCGCATGGGGGCGAGCCACGAGAGGGCCCTTGAGGGGATGCGGAAGAGGTTGGGGGTAGATCCTATACTCATAACCCTTCCCATCGGAGAGGAGCGGGATTTCGTAGGGGTCAGGCACCTCATTGACCTGAAGGACTACGTATGGGATATAGACGAGACTGGGGAGAAGTACCGCCAGATAGACACGGAACTCACGGAAGACCTGAAGCTCCACTACGAAGATCTGGTTCTCAGGTTGGCCGATTACGACCCCGATATCCTTGAGGAGTACGAGGAAAGGGGAAGGGTTGACCCCATGAAGTTAAAGGCAGCGCTGCGGAAGGGGGTTATAGCCAGAGAGGTCTTCCCGGTTTTCGTGGGGTCCGCCCTGAGGAACAAGGGGATACAGCCCCTTATAGACGCCATCGTGGACCTGCTCCCTTCCCCCCTGGACGTCCCTCCTGTGGTCGGGTACCGGAACGGGGAGCAGGTTAAGGTCAGGACGGGGGAGGGTCCCTTGGTGGCACAGGTGTTCAAGATACAGATAGACCCCAAAGGAAAGCAGAAGCTCTTCTACGTGAGGGTGTATCGGGGGGAGATAACCTTTATGACCAAGATCTACAACCCCCGCACCAACGAAGTAATGCGGGCGACCCGCATATACCGTATGTTTGCCAACCGAAAGGAGCAGCTTCAGGTGGCAAAGGCCGGGAACATAGTGGCACTGGTAGGCCTGTCCGACAACACGGAGACCGGGGACACCCTGACCGTTCGGGAGGAACCTATAAGTCTTGAGAGGATGGACTTCCCCCAGCCTCTGGTCTCTATAAGGGTTGAGCCCAAGTACTCAAAGGACACCGAGGCTCTGGAGGAGGCCTTACACTTCGTAGAGGTGGAGGACCCGTCCCTTAAGGTACGTAAGGACGAGAGTACGGGCCAGATAATCCTCACGGGTATGGGAAAGCTCCACCTGGACGTCGTGATAGCCCGTCTGAAGGAGGACATGAACTTAGAGGTCAGGACAGGCAGGCCCTTCGTGTCCTACAGGGAGACCGTAACTAAGAGAGCGGAAGGTCGCGGGGAGTTCCAGCAGGAGGCGGCCGACACCGTACATCGTGGTAGGGTCAGGGTGATAGTGGAGCCATCGGGGGACGACACCAACCGCATGGAGATAGAGGGGGTTGAGATGGGTCCGGTTGAGGAGGCGATAAGGAGCACAGTCAGGGAGGCGATGGAGTTCGGCCCTCTCATGGGCTATCCGCTTAGAGGGGTACGGGTGAAGGTAGAGGTTGAGAACCCGGAGGAGATAACCCCCCTCGGAGCCCGTGCCGCCACCATGAAGGCGCTTACGGAGGCCCTCAACTCCGCCCAACCTATCCTGCTTGAGCCGTACGCCAAGGTAGTGGTTCAAACACCGAAGGAACATCTGAGCGATGTAATGGACACGTTGAGGGGGCTCGGCGGAGACATAAGGAACGTTCGGGAGGAGTTGGGGTACAAGGTAATTGAGGCTATTCTACCCCTTAAGAACACCTTTGATCTGGCCGACAACCTCCGCTCGGCCTCAAAGGGCAGGGCTACCTACAACATAGACGAGATAACCTTCAGACCGGCCGAAAGTCATCTGGGTGGTCAGGTTTGAAGTTCCTTAGGAAGGTCTGGACTCTGACCTCCGTGTATTACGCGTACATGCTTGAGTACAGGGTAGAGATAGTACTATGGATGCTGGCCGGTATCCTGCCCTTCATCCTGATGGCCGTATGGGTATCGGCGGCCTCTCACCACAACTACGGATTTTCCCCCGTGGAGTTCGCCCGCTACTTTCTCTCCGTTTTCATAACCCATCAGATGATATCGGTGTGGGTGATCTGGGAGTTTGAGGAGCACGTACTGTACGGATACCTATCAAACTTCCTGCTTCAACCTATGGACCCCGTATGGAGGTACGTCTCAAGCCACGTTGCCGAAAGGTTATCCCGTTTTCCTTTCCTTGCCCTGCTAATCGTGGCTTTCTTCCTCCTCTATCCCGAGGCATTCTGGATCCCCTCTCTGAAGAACCTCCTCCTTTTCCTGCTCGTGGTAAATCTGGCCTTCGCCACGAGGTTCCTCCTGCAATACAGCATAGCCATGCTCTCCTTCTGGATGGAGAGGGTTTCGGCCTTTGAGGAGATACATTTTCTGATGTTCCTGTTCCTATCGGGCTACATAGCTCCTCTGCAGCTCTTTCCCGGGGTAGTTCGAGAGGTCGTTATGTGGACTCCCTTTCCCTATATGATAAACTTCCCCGTAAGTATCCTGATGGGTAAAGAGGTGGATATTGTGCGTGGAATCGCGGTTATGGGTGGGTGGCTCATCGTAGCCCTCGTCATAAACAGGATCCTCTGGTACGTCGGTCTGAAGAGGTACTCGGCCATGGGGGCTTAGGACTTATTGTCGTATCGGATCCAACTTTCAGTCGCAGTATTACTCCGTTATAAGTGATGGCTGCTACCCGCGTGCGCTTTCAGGGTGGCCGTGAATATAGACCTATACCCACCGGGGATGGAATACGTAAAATCCCGGAGTACGGATTACGGCAGGATCCTAAATAGGGTATTACGTCCCTGAAGGAGGAGGGAACCAACGGGGTGGTTAGCGCTCAGAATCCGAAT
>CAYYQD010000021.1:0-3357 GCA_964473735.1 uncultured bacterium | reverse complement strand
TACGTCCCTGAAGGAGGAGGGAACCAACGGGGTGGTTAGCGCTCAGAATCCGAATAGACCATGTATAGTGTCGGATGTTATCCAGCCTACTGCGATCATAGAATTGTCCCGCTGGTAGGATGAAGAGGCAAAAGGACTGGCCAAATTTATCGGTTAGGAGTCGCCGCAGCAGGATGATAATCGCAATCCAATAGGTGTTGGAGAGCAGGAGGAGCGGGCCTTTCCGTTGTTGCATGCGCCTTCCAAAATGATGGGGAGGGTATCCATCGCCCGGGAGTAAATCGTCCCGTTAATAGATGGACAGAGCATGGGAGTATGGAGCCGGTACTACTTTTGCAGGATTCGTGCCCAAAGTGATACCTCCACCATCCCGATATTACAACACCGGCAACGATATAAATCAGGACTCGCCCAAGCACGGCGAATTTATCGTTAAATTCGGTACCACTTTTGTGGGTTTTATACCCAGAGTGATACCATATCTTCCTGCATGTTAAATTGGGAAGTCCTCTACTGCCGGATTGTGGGCAGACGAACTGTACTATACCATCCGTCGGAACCCATGGAAACCCCACCAATAGCGGTCGGAAGGGTGGGGGAGGGTACCCTTATCCCATCGCCTCCAGCTGTCTCTTCAGGGCCGCGAGCTTACCCTTTAGATCCTCGTATTTCCTCCTCTCCGCCTCAACTATCGGTGCCGGCGCCTTTTTAACGAAGTCGGAGGATAGCTTCCGCTCTATCCGTTCTATGACCTTCTCCAGCTGGCCTATCTCCTTCTTAAGGCGGGAGATGACCTTATCCCTCTGTCCGGAGGTCAGCCCTATATAGACCTCAAGTCTGGAAGGTAGTCGGACCCACACTTCGGCCTCTCCCCTCTCGGCACCGGCTAAAACCTCAAATATAGGGTCTATCTCCCCCCTGTAAGGTGCCCTCTTCAAACCTACGGCGTCCCTTATCGCCCTGAACTCCCTGACGGCCTCCTTCAGGGCCTCGTATCTGTCGTACTCCTCCGGGAAGGTGTAGGGTACCTCCGGCCACTCCGTTTTCATCAGAGAGGGGGCCCTTTCGGGAAGGGGTAGGTTCTCGTACGCGGCGTCGGTTATGAAGGGCATGAGGGGGTGGGCCATTTTCAGGGCGTTTATCCACACGTAATAGGCCAAGTTTATGGCGTTCCTGTCTTTAGCCTTTAGGTCGGGCTTGAGGGACTCAAGGAACCAGTCGGCCAGGTTGCTCCATATAAGGTGGTAAAGTAGGTGGGCGTACTCGTCAAAGCGGTAGCTCTCAAGGGCCTCGGTTATGCGGTCTCTGTAAAGCCGGAGGGTATGCAGGGCCCACCTCTGGTAAAGCTTTTCGGGCTCAAACTTCAGGTCTATATCCACTCCCTCGCCGGAGAGTGCCAGCAGGCGGGTGGCGTTCCATATCTTGTTGGCGAAGTTTCGCCCGACCTCAAGGGCCTTCTCGTCAAAGCGTATGTCCCTACCTTCGGGAGTAAGGCTTAAGACACCGTATCGGAGTCCGTCGGCCCCGTAGTCGTCCAGAAGTTCAAATACTTCCCTGTAGTTCTTCAGGGACTTGGAGAGCTTGCGACCGTACTTATCCCGCAGCAGCCCATGAAGGTAGAGGATCCGGAAGGGTACCTCACCGGTGAAGAAGAGTCCGGCCATCACCATACGGGCGTCCCAGAAGAAGAGTATATCCCAGCCGGACTGAAGGAACTGGGTGGGGTAGAAGACCTTCAGGTCCTCCGTCTCCTTGGGCCACCCTAAGGTGGCGAAGGGCCACAGCCAGGAGGAGAACCACGTGTCTAAGACGTCCTCGTCCTGCTTTAGCTCTACGTCCTCGCCGTAGTACTCTCTGGCCTGCTGCCGGGCTTCCTCCTCGTCGTAGGCCACGAACTCCTTGCCGTCGGGCCCGTACCATACGGGTATGCGATGCCCCCACCATATCTGGCGGCTTATGCACCAGTCCCGGACGTTCGTCAGCCAGTTTCTATAGACCTTGCCGAACATCTCCGGCACTATCTTCAGCTTTCCCTCTTCCCATACCTTCAGGGCCGGCTCGGCCAAGGGCTTCATCCTGACGAACCACTGGAGGGAGGGTAGAGGTTCTATGACGGTCTTACAGCGGTAGCACCTACCGGGGGCGTAGGTGTGGTCCTCAACCTTCTCAAGGAGGCCCTCATCGGCGAAGGCCTTGACTATCTCCTCCCTCGCAACGAACCTGTCCAGCCCCGCCCACCTGCCGGCGTTCTCGTTCATTCTGGCGTTGAAGTCTATGACCTGGACTTTGGGCAGGCCGTGTCTCTCACCTATCTCCCAGTCGTTGAAGTCGTGGGCGGGTGTAACCTTTACAGCCCCCGTTCCGAACTCCATATCCACTACGGGGTCGGCGACTATGGGGATCTCCGGGGGTACGGGGTTTCCGTCTATGTCCCTCCTCTCCCCGACGAAGGGAAGGCGTACCCTCTTACCTATCAGGTGTCTGTACCTATCGTCCTCTGGATTTACGGCTATGGCCGTGTCCCCAAGGTAGGTCTCGGGACGCGTCGTGGCCACAGTTATGTAGCCGTCGCCGTCGGCTAAGGGGTACCGCAGGTAGTATATCTTCCCCTGCTCCTCCTCCCTCTCAACCTCGTCGTCGGCCAGAGCCGTACCGCACCTCGGACACCAGTTTATAAGCCTCTTACCTCTGTATATGAGTCCTGACCGGTAAAGTTCCACGAAGGCCGTCTTAACGGCTAAGCTGTAATCCTCGTCCAGAGTAAAGCGCACCCTCTCCCAGTCGGGGGAAACTCCCAGACGCTTCAGGGCGTCCAGTATCCTGCCGCCGTACTTCTCCTTCCACGCCCACACCCTCTTCAGAAACTCCTCCCTACCTAAGTCAAACCGGCTTTTACCTTCCTTAGCGAGCTCCTTCTCAACGACGTTCTGGGTTGCTATGCCGGCGTGGTCGGTGCCGGGTTGCCAAAGTACGTAAAATCCGGCCATCCTCTTATAGCGGGCGACCACGTCCTGTATGGTGTTGTCCAGTACGTGGCCAAGGTGGATGTCTCCGGTGACGTTGGGGGGCGGCATCATTATGGTGAAGGTGGGTTTCCCGGACCTCTTGGCCTCCTCTGCGGTGGCGCGAAAGAGCCCGTGTTTAAGCCACTTCTCGTAGAGCCTCCTCTCCCACTCGCGGTAGTTGTAGGTTTTGTCCATGGCGTGGATTTTAAGCGTGAAGGGAACAGGTTAAGGAGACGGAGAGAACGCCCCTTTTAGGTCCGATAACGCAAAAATCAACCCCCGAACACCTCCTTTGCCTCCACCTCAAGACCCTTAAGGACCTCGCTCTTCACCCTGCCATCGCCCTCTGAGA
>CAYYQD010000020.1:25627-26350 GCA_964473735.1 uncultured bacterium | reverse complement strand
GAGGCTGAGGGCGGAGATACGGGGTATAGTAGCCACGGTAATAAGGTGGATGTTCATCTTCTGGGTGGGTCAGTTCGTGGCGCTGGCGGGGATACTTCTGGCCGTCGCAAGATTCATGAGGTAGCGGTACTCCTACCCTCCGAATGTAAGGTTTTACTGGGGAATTTAATAGAGCGGTTAGTGTCCCATCCGAAATACTTTTAGCATTGACGGGGTTATGAGATGGGTATCGTTTGTTAAGCGCTTTTAGACAGGGTTTCCCTACGGATAGAAGGCGTTGTTTTCACCAGTAAAATACCCACTTGAGGATTGTTTTAGTTGCCGGGGCGAGGCCCAACTTCGTCAAGCTCTCACCACTTTTCTACGCCCTGAAAGGTAAGGGGATCAGGCCGATAGTGATACATACAGGTCAGCACTACGACTACGAGCTATCGCTGGCCTTCTTTGAGGACTTCTCCCTGCCCGAGCCGGACCACTACTTCGGCGTAGGATCCGATACCAACCTGAAGCAGATCTCCAAAATCATAGCCCGGGCCGAAGATGTCCTTAAGGATATATCCCCCACCGTGGTCGTGGTGTTCGGGGACGTAAATTCCACGCTGGCCTTAGCCGTAGCCAGCAAACACCCTTTTGGCCCTTAGGCCCCCTTGGTGCCGGTTCTCCCTCGGGGGGGCCGGATCAGCCGGGAGGAGAAAAGCCCCATAACAGCAGAGGCGCCCCCCG
>CAYYQD010000020.1:0-25617 GCA_964473735.1 uncultured bacterium | reverse complement strand
CGTTGAGGCCGGTCTCCGCAGTGGGGACTGGAGCATGCCGGAGGAGATAAACCGCATAACCACCGACGCCCTCTCCGACCTCCTGTTCTCACCCTCCTACGACGCTACGGAGAACCTCCTGCGAGAGGGCAAGGATCCGAGCAGAGTCTTTACCGTCGGCAACATAATGATAGACAGCCTCGTTAAGGTTCGGCCTCTGGCGGAGCGCCTTAGGTACTGGGAGTCCTTAGGTCTGGAGAGGGGAGCCTACGTTCTGGCGACCCTCCACCGTCCGGTCAACGTAGATGATCCGGAACGCCTCAGGAGGATAATAGACGTACTGAACGACCTCCATCGGGAGCGTCCCGTGGTTCTACCCGTACATCCAAGGACCCGCAAAAACATGGAGAGGTGGGGGATAGAGGCAGAGTTTATGACTTTGAAACCCCTGCGCTACACCCACTTTCTCTCTCTGATGATAGGGAGCGGTCTGGTAATAACCGACTCCGGTGGGGTTCAGGAAGAGACGAGCTTCTTAGGTATCCCCTGCATAACCTTGAGGCCCAACACGGAAAGGCCCATAACCCTAACCTTAGGCACTAACGAGCTGGTTAAGGAGCCGGAGGACCTGCCGGAGGCCGTAAAGAGGAAGTTCGGTATTCGTTCGGAAACTAAGATACCCCTGTGGGACGGAAGGACGGCCGAGCGGATAGCCCGGATCCTCCTCCGGGAGATGTCCTGAACCCCTACCTTACGGCCATCCTCAACCTCTGGCGGGTTCTCCTTCCCTTCCCAACCGCCTCAACGGATACGAAGTAAAGCCCCCTCCATAGCCCTTCCGTGGAAAAGGCCACCTGACCCACCGGGCTGTTAGGTCTGAACTCCCACTCCCTAACCTTCCTGCCCAAGTCGTCGTAAAGAACCACCTTAAGCCTCTCCACCCTGAAAGGGTAAGAAAAGGCCACGCTAACGCTTTCACCCGGTGAGTATATCTCCCTCCCTAACCTCACACCCTCGGAAGGTGGGGCCGTACTGACGCTGTTCTCCCTGCCCGGTGTTCCACCGGAAGGATCCCGGCAGGTTATCCAGTTCGTAGAGTCCGTGGAAGGCAGAAAAGGGGAGACCCTCTCAAGGGAACGATCCTCCCCCCCACCCCACGACCTGAAGTAGCGAAGGCTATCTAAAGTCGTGCCATCGCTCAGGAGGAGGTCGTCGTAGGTGTCGTTAAGTCGCGGCATCCTCGCTACGTAAGTGAAGGGAACCCCGGGAAATCTCTCGGAGAAGGCGGAATCTCCGGTCAGAACGGCGTACTCCCCTGACCCCACGGTCAGGCTGAAGGTGTCGGACCTACCGGTGGCGTCCCCCACCACCATCCCGGGGAAGTGCAGGGGCCACTCTCCGGAGTTATACACCTCAAACCACTCCGTCCCCCTGTAGTTTATCTCGTTTATGACTAAGGACGGCCTGCCGACTACGAAGTGGAGGAAGGCGGAGTTGTCCTCGGGGAAACAGTCCGACGAATCCAGCTTTAGGGACACCTCGTTCGTCCCGACGTAATCCGGGCCAAACCGGAAGGTAAGCGTATCGGTGGAGTCCGGGGATAAGGATACGGTGATGGAGGAGTCCGGGGAGGAGTTCCGGTAAAGGGTGAGGTTGAAGTCCCTCGCCTCCACACCTCCGTTCCTGACAACGAAGAGCGCTCTATACTCCTCTCCTACGGTGAGAACGGAGATCGCCCTGACCGAAGCCTCGTACGGACAGGTGATACTGTTTCCGTAGCCCAGGGTGTTCCCGCTCGGGGACCTGCTCGGCAAAAAGGAGTTCATATTCGGAGCCCTCCTCTCCGCGGAAACCCCGTCCCCCGTCTCGGGGAAGTTCCCGACCCCATCCACCGTATCCCCGGCAGAGGAAACTAAGAAGAGGGAGTCCCCCTGAGAGAGGCCGTTGCCTATGGAGGCGTCGGAGACGCTCATGAGGACCGTACCGGAGGGGAAGGGGTAGGGCATAGGGTCCGGGGAGGAGGGGTTGGTGTAATCCCGATCCAGTACCACCCCGAAGCCCCCCGGAGGGATGCATACGTCCAACACACATCCCGGGCAGGAGGAGAGTACGGCGGAATCCGGAAAGGGTCCTATCGGATCCAGATCGTGGGTGTCCCCTATCCTCCACCCGGTGAGACACACGGTGGTATCCCCCTCGTTGAAGACCTCAACCGCCTCGTTGTAAAGACCTGCCGAAGATTCCGGCCCTCGCGGGTCGTACATCACCTCGTTTATTACGACCCCGATGAGTAGCTGGAACACCCCCTATTTTACGGTGTTCCGAAGTACTCTGGCCTGTTCAGTACGTCCACGAGGGAGAAGCCTATCAGGATGAAGAGGAGGAGGAGGCCGAGGGCTATGAAGACGACGTTCATCTTCCCGTCGTACTTAAGGTGCATGAAGAAGGCCGCCACCAACAGCGCCTTTGTGGTGGCTATGGCCATGGCTATGACCGTATTCACGAAGTCGCTACCGAAATGCTGGTTCGCCGCCCAGACCGTCAGTACGGTTAAAACGATTAGGGCGACGAAGACGGAGATATAGACCGCAGGCCCAACCACGTGATTGCCGTTTCTTCCCACGTTCAACCTCCTACTTTATCAGATAGAAGAGCGGAAACAGGTATATCCATATCACATCCACGAGGTGCCAGTATAGACCCGCCACCTCCACCGGACCGTAGTTTCGGGAGGAGTACCTGCCCCTCAGGGCGAAGAGGAGCATAACGAAGAGGATACCTACGCCTACCAGCACGTGGAGGGCGTGGAACCCGGTCATCACGAAGTACAGGGAGAAGAAGAGGGCCTTACCTACGTGCCCCTCCTGGACGAAGCGCATGAACTCTTCCCCTCCGGGATTGAGTCCGTGGGCGAACTTCTCCGGCCACTCAAAGGTCAGCTTCACGAAGAGGAAGGTGAGTCCTAAAAGAACGACCAACCCCAAGAAGAGGGATGCCAGCCTCCTCCTATCGGTCTGTGTGGCCCAGACGGCCATGGCCATGAAGAAGGAGCTGGTTATCAGGACGAGGGTGTTTATGAAACCTATCCTCACGTTTATGAAGTGGTGGGCGGCCTTGAAGTCCGCTATGTACATGCTGTGGAATACGGCGTAGACGGTGAACATGCCACCGAAGAGGAGCAGCTCCGTTATCAGGAAGAGCCACATCCCCATCTTCATCCCGGAGACCCCCACATCCACGTGGGGATGGTGGGCGGTGCCGTGCTCCCTCTTAAGTACGGTGCTCTCCATCAGTGTCCCTCCTCTTTGCCGAAGTCGTAAGGTCCGTGCTCAACTACGGGTTCCTCAAGGAAGTTCTCGGTTGGGGGTGGTGAAGGTATCTGCCACTCCAGAGACATACCTCCCCACGGGTTGTCCGGGGCCTTTTTACCCTTGAGGATGGCGTGGAGTATCACAGCGACGGATATGAGAACGCCGGTGGCTATGGTGAAGGCACCTATCGTGGAGGTGAAGTGATAGGGCCAGAACTCCACCGGATAGTCCCAGTACCGGCGTGGCATACCCATGCTTCCCATTATGAACTGGGGTATGAAGGTCAGGTTGAATCCAACGAAGTTCAGCAGCCAACCCACCTTCGCCCACCTCTCGTTGTACATCCTGCCGAACATCTTGGGAAGCCAGTGGAAGAAGGCGGCGAATATGGCGAATACGGCCGCTCCGACCATGGTGAAGTGGAAGTGCGCCACCACGAAGTAGGTGTCGTGCAGGTGTATATCCGTGCCCACGGAGGCCAGAAAGAGACCCGTAAGACCTCCTACCAAGAATATGAACAGGAAGGCGAAGATGTAGAGCATGGGTGTGGTAAATCTGACCTTTCCCCTGTACATGGTGGCTACCCAGTTGAATATTTTCACGGCCGTAGGGACGGCCACGAAGAAGGTAAGGAAGGAGAAGAGGACGTCCGCTGTGGGGGACATCCCGGCCGTGAACATGTGGTGCCCCCATACCAGGAAACCTATGAAAGCTATGGCCAGAGAGGAGGCGGCTATGAACCAGTACCCGAATATGTGCTTACGGCTGTGTATTGAGACCACCTCCGAAACCACCCCGAAGGCCGGGAGTATCATGAGATAGACGGCCGGGTGGGAGTAAAACCAGAAGAGGTGCTGGAACAGGACGGGGTCTCCACCGAGTTTGGGGTTGAAGAAACCTATGTGGAATAGGTTCTCAAGGCCCAGGAGCAGTAGGGTTATCCCCAGAACGGGCGTGGCTATTATCTGCACCAGGCTGGTGGCGTACAGGGCCCATACGAACAGGGGCAACCTTCCCCACGTCATACCCTTCGCCCGGAGTTTGTGGGTGGTGACGATGAAGTTCAGACCCGTCAGGATAGAGGACATCCCAAGGATGAAGACGGCCAGAGAGACGATGAAGACGTTTAACCCCTTGCTGGCACTATAGGGCGTGTAGAAGGTCCAGCCCGTATCTATCGGGCCAAAGAGGAGGGACAGGAGAAGGAGGATGCCACCTATGGCGAAGAGCCACACGCTCATGAGGTTGAGGCGCGGGAAGGCCACGTCCTTCGCTCCCACCATTATGGGTAAGAAGAAGTTGCCGAAACCCGCCGGTATCATAGGGATTATGACCATGAAGATGAGTATGGCCCCGTGCAGGGTGAAGAGGACGTTGTGGGCGTAGGGGGACAGGAACTGCTTACCGGGGAACATGAGCTCGGAGCGGAATATCAGGGCGAAGAGGCCTCCGACCAAGAAGAAGAGCATGCTGATGGTAAGGTACATGAGGCCTATGCGCTTGTGATCCAACGTGAATAGCCACGACATTAGGCCCTTCTTATCAAGGTAGGTTTCGTAGGGCCTCGCTTCTTCCCTTTCAACCTTCTTGCTCTCTATCATTTTCCCCTCCTACTTCAAGGTCTTTATGAAAGCTATGAGCGCCTGTATCTCGTCCTCGCTCAGCTGCCCCTGAAAGGGCGGCATGGCAGGGGGATACCCCGCCACTATCTTAGCCGTTGGATCCAGTATGGACTCCCTTATGTAGTTCTCATCCACCTTAACCGTACTCCCGTCCTTTAGCTTCTCCATTTTGCCGTACAGACCCTTAAAGGACGGACCTACGAGCCGGCTTCCGTCCGTCGTATGACAGCTGGAGCAGAGCTGCTGGTAGAGGAGTTCCCCCCTCTTATGCAGCGGCATTGAGGCCATTGCCTTCTTTTGGGC
The DNA here is from genome assembly GCA_964473735.1 of uncultured bacterium. Taxonomy (GTDB): domain Bacteria; phylum Hydrothermota; class Hydrothermia; order LBFQ01; family LBFQ01; genus JAADCS01. The sequence goes on along the minus strand of CAYYQD010000020.1, from coordinate 20,402 downwards.
GCCCACTACCTTCGCGAACTCCTCGTCAGGTAACCTCAATACGGCCAGAAAGCTGTCAACCGGCATGGAGGCGAAGGTGGAGTTAAAGGTGGAGGCGTCTATGCTTTTAAACCTCTCCCACTCGTCGGGCTTGAGGGCCACTATCAGGGCGGGCATACGGGAGTGCCACATGCCACAGTACTCGGTGCAGAGGACGGGGTACTTTCCCGGCTTTAAAGCCTGAAACCATAACTTCGTGTATCTCCCCGGAACTGCGTCGTACTTCACCCGGAACTCGGGGACGTAAAAGCTGTGTATGACGTCCTGAGAGGTCAGGACCACCTCAACGGGCTCGCCTGCGGGGACGTACAGGATGGGGCTGAAGTCCTTGGGGGTTATGGGTCCCTCTTTCTTTATGGTCCCGGTTATCAGCTTTTTGCCGTCGGGGTACTCCGCCTTCCAGCCCCACTGCCTGCCAGTTATATTTACCGTCAGGGCCACCCTCTCCGGGTACTTAAGCCTTCGGTACGCGTGGAGACTAAGGAAGAATATCGCGAAGAGTCCAACTGCGGGGATGACGGTCCAGGTTATCTCAACCGCGTTGTTGTGGGTTATGTACTCTCCGGGCTCCTCGTCCCCCTCCCGGGCTCTATACTTAAACATAAAGACGAGCATAGTTAGGACTACTCCTACGAAGGCTATAGCCGATAGCCAGAAGACGACCCAGAAGACCGTATCAACGTCCAGAGCCACCTTGGACGCTCTCTCGGGTAGAAGGGCCAGAAGGTGAAGCATGCGGAAATTATACGGGCGCATTGCAAATCTTTTGCAAAGGTATGCACCACGTATGAAAACGGTGCGTATAATATTCAAAACGTTCCCGGCGTTATAATAGCGTTCCATGATTTTCTTAATTGCGCAAATCGGTGGGTACGTGCCGAGGGAGGTCAGGGGGGCGGAGGTTGAGGATAAAAGCGGGGAACCTATGGCCAGCGTCAAACTCGTGGACGCCTACGGTAGGAAGATTGACACCCGCTCTCTCTTTGATGGGAAGAGGCCGGTCATAGTTGTACCCATGTACTACACCTGCCCGGTCGTATGTAGCACCACCCTGAGCCTCCTGGTGGAAAGCCTGATGAACCTCAAGGACCTGCGTCCGGGTAAGGATTACAGGGTATTCGCTTACTCTTTCAACCACTCCGAGACCCCGGAGGACGCCCGTAGAAAGTGCCGGGTGCTATGGAACTATCTGGGTAGAGATGCCGGTACGTGCGCCGTCGGAGACTCCCTGTCTGTCCTAAAGCTCTCCCGCTCCATCGGTTTTAAATACAGGAAGGTGAAGGAAGGTCTCTACGCCCATCCGGTGGCCGTTGTAGTCTTCACCCCCGACGGCCGCTTTTCAAGGGCCATATACGATATAGGAGGCCTTAAGGCTTCCGACGTGCGATTAGCCCTCCTTGAGGCGGCGGATGGGAAGATCGGGAGGAGTCAGGTGGTTAGTCGCCTCCTCCTATACTGCTATCAGTACAACTCGGCCAATAAGACCTACAACCTGATAGTCTGGAGGGTGGTAAAGCTTTTCGGTATCCTGAGCCTGATCCTCGTGGGGGCCGTGTACGGGTACGTCCTGTTGAGCCGTAGGAGGACTTGATGCCCGCAACGGGAAGTCCCGAGGTGTCCTGCCACCCTATAATATCCCCTTATGTATAATCGCAGGAAGGGTTTTGTCAAATGGGCCTTCTCTGGAAAGTACAACCTTGAGGCTTACCTGTTTTTGCTGCACCGCATAACGGGTCTGGCCCTCGTCCTTTACCTGCCCATACACATAATCGTGACGAGCATGAGGATCTTCGGGCCGGAGTCATGGAAGGCCACCATGAGCACCGTCGCCGGTAGCACGTGGGCTCACATCGGGGAGTGGCTCTTAGTGGTGGCCGTGGCCATCCACGCCCTGAACGGCCTCCGTCTGATAATAACCGAGCTCGGTATGCTCATAGGTAGGCCCTCAAAGCCGGTCTACCCTTACAGGAACTCCATAGACAGGCAGAGGATCCTCAGCTGGACGGTGATGGTCCTCAGCGCGGTGTTCATAGTCTGGAGCGTGGTGGCCTTTAGCCCGCGTTTCTTCCACTGATGCGCGTTTTCCTCGCCGTTGAGGTGGGAGACGAGGTCAGGGAGGAAGTGGGGAGGTTGGGTAAAACCCTCAAGTGGAAGTTCCCGTTTTTAAGGGTCGTACCGCCCAAGAACCTCCACATAACCCTGCGTTTTTTCGGAGAGGTGGATGATAAAACTCTACGACGGATCGGAGAAAGTCTGAAGGGCAGGTTCATAGGAAGCAGGTTCTCCCTGCGCCTCGGTAAGGTCGGGGGGTTTCCGAGTAGGTTTGGGGCGAGGGTTATATGGGTGGGGATGGAGGACGATAAGAAACTTCAATCCCTGAGCGACCGCCTTGACACCCTCCTTGGCGACCCCTCAATACCCCCGAGGGACAAGCCCTTCGTGGCCCACATAACCGTTGCCCGGAGCAGGAGACCCGTAAACGTGGAGGGTTTCTCGGTATCCCCCGTCGGGTTTGAGGTCAGGAGGGTGGTGCTCTTCAGGAGTATCCTGGCCAGACCCAACGCGATATACGAGCCTCTGGACTACTACTACCTTGCCGATACTTGATACGGCGGTGGTCATAACGTCCCTCCTGTGGAGGGACGCCACCTGGAGGTACTCCTTCTACGCTGCCCCCGGCGATACTGTCGTTTTAGAGGTCAGGGCGAGCGGTCCTCTGGACGCCGTTTACTTCGGGGAATTTGGGAAGAGGCCTATCCTTTCGGAGATATACACCGACAGCGTGGCGTGGCACTTAGTGAGCGACACTATCAAGCCGTACACTCTGGAGATACACAGGAGGGCCCTGTACTCCCGTCTAAAGGTGAGGGTAAGGGTGGTACGTCGTCCTACCCCGGAGTGGAGGGACTTCAACACCCACCTTGAAGTCGTGAAGGTTAAGGTCCCGTACAGGGATACCCTGTGGGACACGACCTACAAGCAGATAGACCGGTGGGAGATATTCCTGCCTCCGAACTCCGACATCTTCTTCGCCAACACTTACGGAAAGCCTCCCACCTTCCAGCTGAGGGACCCCACGGCCGGGGTCGTGGTCTTCCTATCCCCCCAGAGCGTGGACGACTCCCTCCGCTTCAAGTACGGGGAGTACTTCCTTGAGAACCCCTTTTACCGTCAGGAGGTGTGTAAGATGTTCCGGTACGGCCACCTGAACCTGTACCTCCTTGAGTACGGTGAGTACGAGAACGCCAAGGCCGGATACCCCTTCAGGGCCCTGGAGAGGTTCTTAGGTGTCGGTGTGGGGTGTTTCAGCGCATCCCTGCGTGGTGGATCTTACGCCTTTATTTTGGAGAACAGGGGGAGTGAGACCGAGAACGTCGTGGTCCGTATAGTCTCCCTTCGCCTTATACCCATCGTAATAACGCGCTACAGGATTATAGAGAGACCCTCGCGGTGATGGAGATACTCTGGGTGTTCTCCCACGGTGCCCCGGTCGTCTCCGTTGATTGGGGAAAGAGGTCCATCGCGACCGTTGATATGGCCGGGGAGGGGTACGTGTGGTCCGACACCGGCTCCCAGATGAAGGCCAGCTTCCCGTTGCGTATGGTGAATCCGAAGGTGGTAAAGCTGTCACCACCCGGAACGAGGTTGGCCGTGGGAGGAAGTGAGGTTAGCATATACTCCCTGAACGGGAGCCGACTTTACACCTACCACAACACCTCCTCAACGAACGACCTCGCATGGCTCCCCGGGGGACGCATCTTGGCCGTACAGAACAAGGGGCTGCTCCTAATAGACCCAGCATCCGACAGCGTGGTGGAGGTGGCCAACCCGCGCGGGTGTCCCTTTACGGCCGTGGCCGTATCTCCGGACGGGAGAAGGTTCGCTACGGGAACGTGCGACGGTTTCGTGGACGTGTGGTTCGTAGATACCTTGATCCCTTACAGGACCTTCAAACTCACCTCACCCGTCGCCGACCTCTTCTGGACCCGGGACGACCGCAATCTGGTGATAGCCACGGACGAGGGGATATACTTCTACTCAACGGCCGGGTGGAACCTCTTAGGTAGCGTATCTCAAGGTACGTACGGGGTCAAGTTCGTGAGCGTATCCTACGACGGCCGCTTCGTGATCTACGGCGGCGAGGATAAGGTACCACGCCTCTACGACAGGGAGAGGAACGTCATATACGAAGGGCAACCCTTCTTCCACTGGATCATGTCGGGGGACTGGGAGGAATCGGGATACCGTTTTGTTATGGCCGACGCCGAAGGCCACGCCCGGGTAATGAGGGTACCTATCGGGTCCCTAAGGTAACCGCGGGACATCGGCCCCTTTAGAATAGGGGCGTGTTCAAACGTGCCCTGCCCCTCATCCTTGCCCTGTCGTGTTCCAGTGGAAGTAGTGGGAGGATAGTCTCCCTCGCCCCCAGCGCGGACGAGATAGTGGTTGCTATCGGAGGTAAGAGTAGCCTATCCGGAGTTAGCACGTACAGTAAAGTTAAGGGGGTGGAGGTTGTAGGCGACCTCATAAACCCGGACTACGAGCGGATACTGTCTCTGAAGCCGGAGGTGGTCATACTCGTCCTCCCCATGCAGAGGAAAGTCAAGGCCCGTCTGGAGAAGCTCGGTATAAAAACCTACGACTTCTCACCCGAGAGCGCCGACGAATTGGCGGCGGAGATAGAGAGGTTGGGGGAGCTGGTAGGACGCAGGAGGGAGGCGGATAGGTTAGCGGACTCCGTCAGAAAAGTCGTGGGTGCGGTGAAACCTCTGGGAAACTTCACCTTCTACGTGGAGCTGTCCTCAAAGCCCGTCTTCGTGGCGGGAGACAGCACCTACATATCCGACATAATAAGGCGTTTCGGTGGTAGGAACCTGTTCTCCAGCGTCAAAGGGTACGTTCCCGTGAGCACCGAGGAGATAATGGCGAAAGATCCGGATATCGTCTTCACGACGCAACCGATCGGAAGACGGATAGGTTTCAAAGCGTGCGTGGTGAGGTTAAAACACGAACACGTCGCCCCCGGTTTGAGCGTATTTGACCTGATAGGTACCCTAAAGGTTAAGATAGACTCCTGTCTGAAGATGCGTGAGGAGTCTTAGCGGTGCATCCTCAACATCAGGGGAACGGCTATCAGAAGGAAGAGCAGGTTGGGGATGGAGGCGGCGATCCACGGGTCAAGCCTTCCCGTCTCCCCGAAGGCCCGGGCGGACTGCAGGGCTCCCCAGTAGAAGAAGGCCAGAAACAGCGAGGAGCCGAAGGAGAAGGCCCTGTTCCCACCGCGGGTGCTGGAGAACACGGCCAAGGGGAGACCTATGAGGAGGATTATGAAGTTCATCAGGGGGAACAGGAACCTTATCGCCAGCTCCGTCCTCTCCTCGTAATTCACCAGCCCCGCCCTCCGCAGGAAGTCTATCCTCCTTAGAAGCTCCGGGGTCGTCATCAGGGAGTCCCCGAGGGGTTTGAGGAACTGAGCCGGAGTTTCCTTCATGAGGGTATCCACGAACCTGTCGTATCGGCGTAGGACCTCGTCGTCCCCTTTAAAGGTGCGATGTACCACGCCCTCAAGCGTCCATTTCCCTCCGGAGTACTTAGCGGAGACCGCGTCCACCCTCTCCCTTATCCGTCGGCTGCTGTCAAATACGAAGATGGATATACCCTGTGCCCGGTTCTCCCTGGCGCTTATGTAGGAGAAGAAGTACAGCCTGTGCCCCTCACCGAAGAACGAGAGATTACGGGCGAAGGAGCGGCTCGGTAGGTCCTTGCGTTTCTCTATCTCCTTCGCTTTTATCTCCGCGGCCCGGAGCCTACCTTTAGGTACGAGCTCGTAGTTCAGGTATATGCCAACGCCGACGTTGAAGACTCCCAGGAGGAGTATGGGGAGGAAAACCCTCCAGATGTCAATACCCGAGGCCTTCAGGGCCAGTATCTCAAGTCGGCGGTTCATCTCACCCACGGAGAAGAAGCAGGCCAGAAGCTCGGCTATGGGCATAAGTATGCTCAGGAGATATGGGAGCATCCAGAGGTAGTATCGGACTATGGCCATGGGAGAGGGTTTGTGATCCGCTATCTTGTCCGTCATCTCAAAGAAATTCACCACCACGAATATACCTATAACCCCCACTACCAGAACGAGGAAAACCTTCAGGTACTCCCGCAGGACGTACCTATCAACCTTCGTCAGGATCAACTCCTACGTCTCTCTTGCTTTATCTTCTCCTTCTCCCGCTTCACCTCACGTAGCAGAACGTCCTTTATCTCATCCACAACGGCCATAGGGTCCCTGTTTCGGGCCTCAACCCGGAGGGTCTTACCCTTCAGTTTGGCCACGGCCGTACCCACGTACTGCCCTCTCTCCTCGGCCAGATGTAAGTCCACGTGCATGATAAGATCCGAGAACTTCTCAAGGGACTTCAGCCTCTTGTTTATATAGACCTCCAGCGCCTCCGTTCCCGGGAAGTTTTTGAAGTGCGTGTGGATCGGTACCATAGGTACGGTATTTTACCCCAGACAGATGTACGGGTACAACCGAACCCTGTGGGTACATAGGCTCACGCCGTACAATACCCCCTATGGTGATCCGCAGCAGGATAAACCCCTCTTCCCCGGAATTCAAGGAGAACTACGACTATAACCGGGCAAAGGCGGAGGAGTACAGGAGGATCCTTGAGGAGGTCAGGAACAGGAGGAGTGAGAAGGCCGTAAGGCTCCACCGTGAGAGAGGAAAGCTCTTAGCGAGGGAGCGGGTGGAGAGACTTATAGACCCCGGAACACCCTTCCTTGAGCTCTCGCCTCTGGCAGCCTACGGTATGTATAACAACGAGGTTCCGCAGGCCGGAATAATAACCGGTGTGGGGGTGATAGAGGGGAAGGAGGCCGTCATAGTGGCCAACGACGCCACCGTAAAGGGGGGAACCTACTTCCCGGAGACGATAAAGAAGCACCTAAGGGCGCAGGAGGTGGCCCTACAGAACAGGCTACCCATAGTGTATCTTGTGGATTCAGGAGGTGTATTTCTACCCATGCAGGCCGAGGTTTTCCCGGACAAACTACACTTCGGCAGGATATTCTACAATCAGGCCGTGATGTCCTCCCTCGGTATTCCCCAGATCTCGGCCGTTATGGGGATGTGTACGGCCGGGGGAGCCTACGTTCCGGCCATGAGCGACGAGAACGTCATAGTCAAAGGCACCGGCACCATCTACTTAGCCGGTCCCCCCTTGGTGAAAGCCGCCACGGGTGAGGAGGTGGATGAGCAGACCTTGGGGGGAGGGGTGATGCACTCAACCGTGTCCGGCGTCACGGATCACTTAGCCGAGAACGACGAGCACGCCATTGAGATAGTCAGGTCCATCTTCCGCAACCTCAACTGGAGGAAACGGGTGCCCCTTGAGATTCAGGAACCGGAGGAACCCCTATACGACCCCGAAGAGGTCTACGGCGTACTACCCAAAGACCCCCGCAAACCCTTTGATATGAGGGAGATTATAGCCCGGATAGTGGACGGGAGTCGTTTTCACGAGTTCAAAGCGGGATACGGCACCACACTAATAACCGGTTTCGCCCACATAAACGGAATACCGGTCGGGATACTGGCCAACAACGGCGTTCTATTCTCGGAGTCCGCCCTGAAAGGTGCTCACTTCATAATGCTGGCGGACCAGCGCAGGATTCCCCTGATCTTCCTTCAGAACATCACCGGGTTCATGGTGGGGAGAAGGTACGAGGAGGAAGGCATAACCAAACACGGGGCCAAGATGGTTCAGGCCGTATCAACCGCCACGGTCCCCAAAATCACCGTGATCGTGGGAGGGTCCCACGGTGCCGGGAACTACGCCATGGCCGGTAGGGCTTACGATCCCCGTTTTCTCTTCATGTACCCTACGGCCCGCATCTCCGTTATGGGGGCGGAGCAGGCGGCAACGGTCATGGAGATAATCACCGAGAGGAAGTACAGGAGGATGGGGAAGACTCTATCGGAGGAGGAGAGGAAAAAAATAAGGGAGGAGATAACCGCCGAGTACGAGAGGGTGGGGAGCGCGTACTACTCCACGGCCCGTCTCTGGGACGACGGAATAATAGACCCCGTCCAGACCCGCGACGTCCTGACCTTCGCCCTGTCCGTAGCCATAAACAACCTTCCGGAGGAGAGGAGGTACCCGGTCTTCAGGTTCTGATAAAAAAAGTGCCGGGGGCGGGACTTGAACCCGCACGGGCCGAAGCCCACTAGGTCCTGAACCTAGCGCGTCTGCCAATTCCGCCACCCCGGCGCGGGTAGGTATTTTAAGGGCGTACGGAAGAGAGGTGGAGGGGGGAGAGCATCCCCCCTCCTGTGTGCGTTTTACTTGAGGAGCACCTTGAAGGTGCGATCTCCCACCTTTACGAAGTAGATCCCGGGCACGTCTATACGGTACGAGTCTTTAAATACGGCCACCTTCCTCCCGGCCACGTCGTAAAGGGTAGCCTTACCGCTGACGAAGACGGTGCGCCCTTCAACCCTGACCGAGGGTACGGATCCCTCTACCTTCCTTTCATCCACACCCACCAGCTCGTCGCAGTAGTGACCGGTGGCCATCTTGACCAGCGTGTTGTTGGCGTCGTTTATGGTTACGAAGGCGAAGATGGGATCGTCGGGGCTGGTGCAATGCACCCACACGTCCACGTCGGCCATACTGTTCATGGGGGCGCTGTTAAGGGTTGTAGCAGAGTAGTCAAGCTCGTATATCTCGTCCTGGTTCCATCCGCCGTCTAAGACGCGATCCACCTCGTGGAAGACCGAGACGCCTCTAAGGGAAAGGGAAGGTGTGGTGAATACCCCGGCCGAGTTCTTCGCGGACACGTCTATCTTGTATACGGAGTTGGAGCCTCCCACGTACGCTCCGTAGAGGTACCCGTCGTCGGCGTTCCAGTCCATGCCGGCGATCCACCCACCGTTCTCTATGTTGGCCCACACGTCAAGGCTGTCGTAGAGGACGCCGTTGCCATCGTAGTAACCTATCATATCACCGGTGAAGTTGGAGCCGTCGTATCCGACGTGGGAGACGTAAAAGGTCCCGTCGTGATAGGCTATACCCCAGGGTATATCGTCGGCTCCGAAGAAGGGATGCAGGGTCCACGTGGTCTGGGTGAAGGTCCCGGCCGGGTCGTTCGGATCAAAGCTGAAGACCGTACTCATCGGGTTCATAGTTATCACGTAGAACTTTCCGCTGTCGGGGGCGTAGGTTATACCGGCGAAGCTGTACCCGTTTCCATCTCCAAGGCTGGGGAAGGTCCAGCTATCGGCCACGTCCCCGAATATTAGGAGGGTTCGGGCTATGGCGTGCAGGGTGTCGTTTCCGTGTACCGTGTCCATCGGCTCCTGTGCTATCACCTCAAGGAGGTACACCTTCCGGGCGGAGGGCGTAAAGGAGGCGAAGGTGACGTCGTAGTTGGACGAGGCCGGTATGGCTACGGTCTGGGTGTCGCTGAAGACCAGAGATGAGGCGAGGGTGTCGTATATGTTGAGGATGACGGGTGTGGATGTGGTGGCGACGGTACCGAAGTTCCTGACCGTGGCCGTGAAGGTCACCGGGGACGTACCTATAAGTCCCGTGGGCGTTATAGAAGTAACCCCGATGTTGTAATCAATGGGAACAGGAGGCTGGAAGAGTATGGCCGTACCGCTGTCGGGAACGTGTCCGGAGGGCGTGGCGTTATAGACGTACTGAAGGAAGAAGTTGTTGGTGGTGTCGGCCGTGTCCGCCTGGATGCCGATGGTGGCGTCGCTGTACTCAACACTGGAGTTGTACTGGAGCTTTATGTTGCCGTTGTCGTAGAGGATGACCTCAAAGTCCATAAAAGTGGTGGTGTCCCCGTACCTTGGAACGTTGTGGTACTGCACTACGGCGCAGGCTCCGGCGTACCCATCTGGGCAGGAGGTGAAGGACTGGAAGTATATGTCGTCCGCCCCGGTAGCGGCGGGGTTGAGGTCGTCCCACATGAGGGCTACGAAGGCCCTGGGACCGGTGTAGCTTGTGGAAGGAAGGGAGGTGTTGCCGAGACCAAAATACACGTAAGGGGTATCAAAGACTATGGCACCGTTGGAGCAGATGGACACAGAGTCGTACGTCTCGGTGTAGAAGGGGAAGGAGAAGCCCAAGTAGTAGAGGGTGGAGGCCTCGGATCCCGAGCACCAGTCGTCATCGGCACCTATGGGTGTTCCGCTGGAGGATATGTCTATGTAGTTGAAGGGAACCGTGTCCCCGTCCTGCGTTGATAGGTAGGTGTAGCCGTATCCGTCCGGACCTCCACCTAACAACCTCGGTGCGGTACTTCTCACCGTACGCGCTGGCATCACGGGTTCAACCTTGTAGCCCCCCTTTACCGACGGGGTAGCATCCACGCTCCTCAAACCTACGGAAGTAAAGAGAATCATCATCATAGAACCTTTATTTTAAGGGCGGCAGTGAGAACGATACACGGAGGGTTGCAAATAGTGATGAAAATCCCGAGGCTCCCACAGTTGTAATACAGTTTTCATATAAGGCACGTCCGTTCCCCCGATAGAACAGCGTGGAGTGGCGCCGCATTCACACCAAAATTGGAACTGTCCGATTCCATACTTTCGGCCCAGAAGTGCAAAATCCGTACGGCACGACCCACCATAAAGTCCCGGGTTATACCAGTCTTAGGAGATGTGTCGGTATCACTTTTGCCGATTTTATACCCAAAGTGATACCATCATGGCAGCACCGTACAGAATTATCAGGATCTACCGTAAGGATTTGCCGGTCAGATTATCGTACGAAGTTACGATGGAGAGACGTGTGGTGGTACGTTGAAACCTCTTTCGGGAAGCACACACGAACGCTCTATCCCGGCACAAAGTACGTTGAGGCTCTTTCCACACTTCTTACTTTCGGGAGGCAAGGCGTCCGTATAATACACGACTTAAAGGAGGTCAAAGATGGTAGAAGTCAAGGTTACTTTGAAGGACTACGACTCCCACAAACCTACGTGGTGTCCGGGATGCGGGGACTACGCTGTGCTGCTTGCTCTTAAAAAGGCTTTGGTCGGCTTGAACATACCTCCACACGAGGTGGTGGTTGTGTCCGGTATAGGGTGCAGCGGTAAGATCAGCGACTACGTCAAGTCCTACGGATACCACGGTATCCACGGTCGCGTCCTACCTACGGCCACGGCCGTAAAGATAGCCAACCCAACGCTTACGGTCATCGGGGCCGGTGGTGATGGGGACGGGTACGCCATAGGAGGGAACCACTTCCTCCACGTTATGCGTCGCAACCCGAACATAACCTACATCGTTATGAACAACATGATTTACGGTCTGACTAAGGGTCAGACCTCCCCTACCTCGCTTACGGGGTTTAAGAGCGGGACGTCCCCCTTCGGGTCCGTTGAGGGGAACATAGAGCCCCTTTACGTCGCCCTCTCCATGGGGGCACCCTTCGTGGCCCGCGGTTTCTCCGGGGATCCCAAGCGGCTCGCCGAGATACTAAAGGAGGCCATAAAGTTCAAAGGCTTCGCCTTCGTGGATATATACTCCCCATGCGTGACCTTCAACCGCTTCAACACCTACGACTGGTTCAAGCAGAGGGTTCAGTACGTAGATGAGAACGGGCCTCTTCCCACCCGTATGGAGGCCCTGAAGGCCGTATCCGATACGTGGGCCCAGGGGAAACTGCCCTTAGGTATCATATACAGGGAAGAGGGCCTGCCCACGTACGAGGAGCTCCTCCTGAGGGGGAAAGACACCGTACCCGTGTACGACGACATCACCTCCGACGTCTGGAAGGAGAAGATAAAGAGCATCATAGAGGAGAACTTCGTGTAGTTTAGGTCTTAACCGTTGGATGGAGGGGGCGTCAGGCCCCCTCTTTTTGTAGGTCCGAATAAAAGCCGTATCTACGGTTGGGTATCCCGTCGCCCTCCCTACGCTTCCGGCGATTACCCGTGTTAGAATTTTCCCTTATGCGTTTGAAGGTAAAACGTCTGCATCCGAAAGCCAAACTCCCCACCCGGGCCTATTCGGGGGACTTAGGGTACGACCTCTACGCCCTCACCCGGGTCATCCTTGATCCCCTGCGACCCACGGCGGTACCCACCGGAATATCCGTGGAGCTCCCGGAGGGATGGGGGGCCTTCGTAAAGGACAGGTCCTCCATGGCCCTGAAGGGGGTGCATACCCTCGCCGGCGTAATAGACAACGGGTACCGTGGGGAGATAAAGGTGATCATGGTGTCCTTACGGGATAGGGTCGTGATAGAGGAGGGTCAGAGGATAGCCCAGATGGTCCCGGTCAGGGTAGTGGATTGGGAGATTGAAGAGGTGGAGAATCTGTCCGAAAGCGACAGAAGGGATAAGGGGTTCGGAAGCTCCGGCCGTTAGAGTACGATGAGGTTGTCGGAGAAGGCGCTCTCTCCAAGGGCCTCGTGGGTCGTCAGGAGGAGGGAGAAGCGTCCCGGCCCTCCCGGTAAGGTTACGAAGAGGCCGAAGGTGTTCCCGGAGGTACGGTACATGCCTCCTACGGTTATATCCCCCATCTCAACGTAGGGGTAGAAAGCGAGGTCTGTGTATATACCCGGCCGGGATACGGTGTGAAGCCTTACCCCCGCACCCCTGCGTCTGAACTCAACCTCTGCTGCGAGCAGAGGGGTGGCCACGTATCCGGCCGACACCCTCAGGATCATGGGGGTACTCCCCCTCTCAACGGACAGGACGGCCCCCCCGTAGGAGGTACCGTAGCTACCTACGAAGTTGGAGCCGAGGGTAGCGGACATTCCCACACCACCGTACCGTACGGCGACGTAGAGGGAGTAATCGGAGAACAGGGAATCGCCGGTACCGTAGTACCTCGCCCCCAGAGACACGGAGCGGTAGGAGAGGGAGGCGAAGGCCTCGTAGCTCTCGTAGAACATCCTCCCTCCCCCGACCCTGAAAACGAAACGGTCCCCCGATTTCGTAGGGAACAGGAGGTTATCCCCACCGAAGGGATAGGTACCGCGGAGGTCCGATAAGAAGGTTATCAGAGCCCACGGCACACTAACACGTTATTCACGGTCTGCATCAGGAACTCCTGTATCGCGAGTCCCAGCTTGTTCGGTTCGGATCCCAAAACCACCATATCAACGTCGTTCTTCGCCGCCCAGTGGGCCAGCTCCATCGGTACGTCCCCATCAAGGAGGACGGGGACGGTATTGACACCGGGAACGGACTTGGAGAGCTCCATCTCCATCTCAAACCTCAGCTCTGCCCGTAAGTCCTCGGGTATGAGGTTGTAGAAGTGCGTATCTATCACGTGTATCCTGTACAGGGTGGCTCCGAAGCTCTTCGCTATGGCGGAGGCGATGAGCAGGGCGCTTTTGTCCGTAGGCTTAAAGCTGTGCGTAACGGCGATCCTCTTCGGAACCTTAAACCGTGAGCCCACCAACAGGACGTTCCGCGAGGACTTCCGTATGGTACCCAGAGCCGTACTCCCTATGGGTATCCGGGACCTTCCGGCACCCCTGAAACCCATCACCACCAGAGAGGCCTTCTTATCCTCCGCGAACTTTACGATGGTCTCGTCGGGCACCCCCTCCAGCTCGTGCACCTTACTGGAGCCGCCACCGTACCTGCGGCTCATCTCCTTGAACATCTCCTCCTTGGCCCGGTTTATGTTCTTCAGGAACTCCTCGTTCCATCCTAAGACCGTCATGTATATGTCGGGGAACTTAGGAAAGACGCCCACGTAATCTACGACTCCTCCGAGGCTCTGGGCAAGCCCTTCGGCCCAGTCCCTTACCTGTTCGCTGCTCTCGGAGAGGTCAACGGCGGCTATGATCCTATGAAAGATTCGCAAGGCTCAATCCTCCTTTTTGGTTATGATGCTTATGCCCGGAAGCTCCTTCCCGGCGAGGAACTCAAGGGCGGCGCCCCCGCCCGTAGAGACGAAGTGAAAATCCTCGTAGGGGATGTGGAACCGGGATACGGCCGCTACAGTGTCCCCTCCTCCCACGATCACCTTCTTGCCGTCGTCTTTGAAGGAGGAGAGGAATATAGCGAGGAGTTTGGTACCGCACTCAAAGTCCTCGCACTCAAACATACCCATCGGTCCGTTCCAGAACACCATCTGCGCGCCCTTCAGTCCGTCCCTGTACCTCTTGATCGTTTTCCAGCCTATATCGTACCCTATCAGTCCGTCCGGCACGTTCTCATCCTCCGTGTCCCTCACCTCGTATCCCTTACCGCACTCCTCAACCTTTCCGGTCGCACACACGTGATCCTCGGGCAGGACGACCTTATCCCCGTGATCGTTGAGAAAACCCCTTGCCCACTCTATATGCTCCTCGTCCACCAGGGAGTTCCCCACCTCCTTACCCTGTGCCTTCAGGAAGGTGTAGGCCATGGCCCCACCTACGTATATCTTATCCGCCTTTTTAACCAGAGCCTCAAGGACGGGAACCTTGTCCTTTATCTTCGCGCCCCCGAATAGTACGTGGAAGGGTTTCTCGGGGTTGTCTCGCACCGTCGTTAGGGCTTCTACCTCCTCCGCCATCAGTAGCCCGGCGTACCGTTTATCGTAGAAGTCCTTTATGGCATGGACGGAGGCGTTCTTCCTGTGGGAGACTCCGAAGGCGTCGTTCACGTAAAGCTCACCGAAGCGGGAGAGGGCCTTAGCGAAGTCGGGGTCGTCCCCCTTCTCCCCTTCCCAGAAGCGGAGGTTCTCAAGGAGAACGACCTTCCCGTCCTCCGGGGCCTTACCGCCCACAACGTCCTCAACGAAACCCACCTCCTCCCCCAGCTTATCTTTGAGATAATCCACGATGGGCCTCAGGCTCAAAGAATCGTCCCTGCCTTTGGGCCTACCGGAGTGGGAGGCGAGTACCACCCTCTTAGCCCCGGCCTCAAGGAGGAACTTCACCGTGGGCAAGGTCCTATCTATCCTGTAAGTGTCCGTTATCCTTCCACCCTTTACCACGTTGTAATCCACCCTCACGAGTACCGTCCTGTCCTTGAAGGCCTGCGGCTCATCCTTTACCGTAAGCAGTCTCATAGGTGGGTTATTTTACCCCCGAAAGGGTTGTAGTATTCCAGCTTCCGTATTCCCGTCCGTACGATTTTACCGAAATCCGGCGGACCTTATGGGGCCTTCCTCCGGTTTATGACCGCATCCGGAGGGCGCAGGTACACGGGGGAGAACCCCGGAGATAGGGGGGTACCGAGACCGGCGAAGTAAAGGGGAAAGAGGTTGGAGGCCCGCAGATACTCTTCGGGGGACGAGATGAGGGAGTACCCTTCCAGCGGAAGGGTGTGGGGGTCGTATATGCCCAAGGGGACCCTTCCGTCCTCAACCGGTATCCCCCCCTCCACCCTGAAGGACTGGGCGTAGACCTGACCTTTGCGGGCGTCCATGGTGGCGACGTAGAGGCCGTCTCCCATCCCCACGACCATGGCCTGGAGGGTGTTGAAACCGTACATAGGGATCCCGGTGAGCAGATGCACGGCCTTGACGAAGGAGGCGGCCACCCGTAGGGAGGTGAAGTAGCCGGGCCCTATGGTTATAAGGAGGGCACCTACTTCCCTGATCCTCACCCCTCCCCTCTCTAAAAGGTGTGAAATGCGGAGGTTCAGATTCTCAACGTGTCTGAAGGCCTTCCCCTCCCGCATCTCCAACACATCACCCTCTCTCCAAAGTGCTACCGAAAAACCGCTGTAGGCCGTATCAACGGCCAGGAGGGGAAGGTCCTCCTTCACTTCTTCTTATGGCGCATCTTCTTGCGGCGCTTCTTGAGCTTATGCTTCTTTATCTTCTTCAGCTTACGTTTGCGTCCGCAGGGCATTTAACGACTCCTCCTCTTTTTCTCCTCTTCTATCATCTTCTGCCTTATGACCTGTGAGAGCTTGAACTTTATACGGGGGAGCTTCTCGTCGCTCTTCTTCCTCTTCCTGTGCACCGGTATGAAGACCCCAAAGCCCCTTATCTCCACCCTCTCCTGACGGATAAAGGCCTCCGCCAGCTCCGCCAGCAGGGCGTCTACGATCTTGGAAAGCTGCTGCTTTGTCAAACCCGTCCTGTTTTTAAGTCGCGTTATGAGCTCGCCTTTCGTCATAGGTGGGTATTATAAGGACGATAAATTAAGAGGGTTGTTAGAGTACCACGAAGCCGAGCCCCAACCGGAGGTTAAACAGAAGCCCGTCCATGGCCGTAGAGGGTCCGTTCCTTACCCCTATTCCCTCCGTCACCCAGCTTCCCTTGGGGAAGGCTAACATGTACCCCACCCCCATACCGAGGAAGAGGAAGCCCTCCTTCCGCCACAGCAGGTCCATCTCCGGTACTACGACCCACGATGAGGAGGTCAGAACTGAAACCTGACCGGGTGAGGCTAAGAGGGAGTCAAACTCAACCACGTTGCTTCCGACCGTCAGGGTAAGTCTGGACCTGCCGACGCCGACAGACGGATGGACGTACAGGGTTTTAGACTTTAAGGTTAGAAGCCTTCCGACGGAGTAGTAATGGTACTCCCCGCCCACGGAGACTATCCTATCACCGTAGGTACCCCTGACCCCCAGTATCCCGCCGGAGGTATGGGATAGGGAGTACCCTTTTACAAAGGCGCTCCAGCGGGTGGAGTAGGTCAGGTAGGCCCCGGGAACGCCCGGGTACCCGTGCCTCCAAAGGTAATCGTTCAGGGAGGAGACTTGGGGCATGGAGACCCCGCCGGACAGGTAGTACAGGAAGCCCCAACCCCAGAAGGTGGTGATTATCCTCTCAAGGCCGAACATGACCCTATTCTATACGGGAAACCCCGTCCTCAAATACCCAAGACCCTCCTCAAGTACTGCCCGGTATAGGACTCCGGCACCTTCGCCACCTCCTCCGGTGGTCCCTCCGCCACCAGATAGCCGCCCTCGTCTCCACCCTCCGGGCCTAAGTCTATGATCCAGTCGGCGTTCTTTATGACGTCAAGGTTATGCTCTATCACCAGAACGGTGTTTCCGTTGTCCGCGAAGCGGTGCAGGACGTCTATGAGCTTCTTAACGTCGTCAAAGTGCAGGCCTGTGGTGGGCTCGTCAAGGATGTATAGGGTCCTGCCCGTAGGTATCTTGGAGAGCTCTTTGGCCAGCTTTATGCGCTGGGCCTCTCCTCCGGATAGGGTGGTTGAGGGCTGACCCAGCTTTATGTAGCCTAAGCCTACGTCTATCATCACCTGGAGCTTCCGCCTTATGGTGGGCACCTCCTCAAAGAACTCGTAGGCCTCGTCCACGGTCATATCCAAGACGTCGGCGATGGACTTGCCCCGGTACTTTATCTCAAGGGTCTCGGCGTTGTACCTCTTTCCGCGACAGACCTCGCACGGGACGAATATGTCCGGGAGGAAGTGCATCTCTATCCTCACGTACCCCTCTCCCTCACAGGCCTCGCACCTACCGCCGCGCAGGTTAAAGGAGAAGCGGGACGGTTTGTAGCCCCGTGCCTTCGCCTCGGGTAGCTTGGAGTAGAAGTCCCTTATGTAGGTGAATACCCCCGTGTAGGTGGCCGGGTTGCTTCTCGGCGTTCTCCCTATAGGGGACTGGTCCACGTCTATCACCCGATCTATGTACTCCATACCTAATATGGTGTCGTGCTTCCCGGGGTCCATCTTGGACTTGTAGAGTCTCTTGGCGAGCGCCCTGTAGAGGATGTCCATCACCAGAGTGGATTTACCGGAGCCCGAGACACCCGTGACCACCACGAAGAGGCCCAGGGGAATCCTCACGGTTATGTTTTTGAGGTTGTTCTCCCTCGCCCCCACTATCTTCAACCACTCGTCCCCCGGTTTCCTCCTCTCCTTAGGAACGGGTATGCTCTTTTTCCCGGACAGGTAGGCTCCCGTCAGGGACCTCTCGCTCTCCATTATGTCCTCAACCCTACCGGCTGCTACCACCTCCCCTCCGTAGACGCCGGCTCCGGGACCGAGGTCCACGATGTAATCGGCGCTCCTTATGGTCTCCTCGTCGTGTTCAACCACTATGACGGTGTTCCCTAAGTCCCGTAGATGCTTCAGGGTACCTATCAGCTTGCTGTTGTCCCTCGGGTGTAGCCCTATGGTAGGCTCATCAAGGACGTATATGACGCCGGATAGCCCGGAGCCTATCTGGGTCGCCAGTCTGACCCTCTGCTCCTCCCCTCCGGAGAGGGTGTCCGCCCTGCGATCCAGCGTGAGGTACCCCACCCCCACCTCGTCAAGGAATTTAAGGCGTTTAACTATCTCCCCGACGATCCTCTCGGCTATGACCTTCCTCTTACCCTCAAGTTTTAGATTCTGGAAGAAAGCGAGGGCGTCCTTAACGCTCATCTGAACGATGTCCCAGATGTTCTTGCCGGCTACGTAGACGGATAGGGCCTCCCTCCTGAGCCGGGAGCCCCCACATGCCGGGCAGGTCGTATATACCATGTAGCGACCTATGTCGGAGCGCACCCACTCCGAGTCCGTACTCTTGTACTTTCGCCAGAGCTGGGGGATTATGCCGTCCCAGTCCCTATAGAGGGGCCTGAAGTCCTGGTCGTCAAGGGACTCCGGCGGGTCCTCCACCCCCCAAAGAACGACGTTCTTAAACGGCTCCGGGAGAATGCGCCATGGGTCGTGGATTGAGGCCCCGTACTTCCGGGCTATCCTCTGGAGGACACGGGCCGTTATGGGATGGGGCTCTGATAGGGGCTTTATGGCCCCCTCCATGATGGAGAGGTCGGGGTTGGATATGAGCTTCCCGGGGTCAAAGTCCATCTTCACTCCTAACCCCGTACATACGGGGCAGGCCCCGTAAGGGGAGTTGAAGGAGAAGAGCCTCGGCTCCAGCTCCGGCATGGAGAAACCGCACTTGGGACATGCCAAGCTCTCGCTGAACACCTCCTCCTCGTCCCTGTCGGTTATGACCTTCACTAAGCCTTCGCTCTCCTTGAGGGCGGTTTCAACGGACTGATGGATACGGCTCCTGTCCTCGTCCCTAACCATCACCCTATCCACGACTATCTCTATATCGTGCCGTCTGTTCCTGTCAAGGGCAGGGACCTCGTCCACGCTGTACATTATGCCGTCTACCCTCACCCTTACGAACCCCCTCTTGGCTATCTTCCTGAAGAGCTCCCTGTACTCCCCCTTCTTCCCACGCACCACAGGAGCCAGAATCTGGATCCTCCTGTAGTGATACTTTTTAAAGAGGACATCAACGATCTCGTCTACGCTCCACCTCTGCAGGGGGGTACCGTCGTTGGGACAGTGGGGGGTGCCAGCGCGGGCGAAGAGGAGACGGAGGTAGTCGTATATCTCCGTGGTCGTCGCCACAGTGGAGCGGGGGTTTCGCATTATCTTCCGCTGCTCTATGGCTATTCCGGGAGATAGTCCCTCTATCTCCTCAACGTCCGGTTTCTCCATCACTCCCAAAAACTGACGGGCGTAGGGGGAGAGGCTCTCAACGTACCTCCTCTGAGCTTCGGCGTATATGACGTCAAAGGCGAGGGAGGACTTGCCGGATCCCGATACTCCCGTTATAACCACGAAGCTATCTTTGGGTATCTCAACGGTTATATCCCTCAGGTTGTGTTGTTTCGCTCCTTTGACCACCAACTTTCGCATGGAAGCGGGTATTATACTGGGAAAAAGTGTTTAATGCAGGACCTTTTCCTTTTAGGGATGTACCGGAGTAATTCTCCTCCGTTCCGGACGCGTAAAGCTTCGGGTGGGACCTTAAAACCACTGGCATCCACAGAATACGTATCTTAGGGGAGCGGAAAACCTACCTACGTTTATCTCTGAATACGCCCGACATTCATCGCGGCGTTTAACGGTCGTTTATAACCGCAGGCTGGAAGCTTCATTCTTTTATCATACCGGTATTAAGGAGGAGCGTACATGGGCTATAAAGAACACTAAAAGCCGTCCTGTGGCATACCTCATTTTCTAACCTCCTTTTTGTCCTCCTCGCCCTTCATGAATGCCGACCAATACACGCTTTATACCCTGGAAAATCCCTTATATTCGCCTCTCTTATCTCTCCACTCCCCTCCCGTCCTCTGTCTTTAGTCCCCTCAGGTGTGTAGCGGCACGTCTCAGGTATGAAAACTACGATATTCAACCGTTTGGTAAAACCCTCTTCGGACGTCGCTGTACCGGGTGCCCGGGGCAACACTCGTTGGATTATCAGGCTAACGTTTAATTCGCATCCCATATACGATGCTTAGACGCTCCGTCCTGTGGTCAGGGTATATCTTTGAGCGGTATCACTTCTCGCAGTTTTATACCCAGAGTGATACCACCGGTCCCCCGCCTTAACCGAACATGAGGGGGGAGCTGTAGGAAAAACAAAAAAACGGGGGCCAGAGGCCCCCGTGGGAGACGTGCGGA